>NZ_JBXKIW010000071.1:0-6338 GCF_056995035.1 Romboutsia sp.
AGCTAGGTGTGTCTATAGAAATTTTAGGATATAACTATGCCATAATAATAGCAGACTCAGAAGAAAAAATAAATCGTTTATTAGGCTATCCAGAAATAGAGTATATAGAAAAGCCATTTGTATTAGAAACTCAAGATGTACAAAGTTTTTCTAGTACAGGAATAGCAAGATTCAAACAACGTAATGGATTAACAGGTAAAGGCACTATACTTGGAGTTATAGATTCAGGGATTGATTATAATTTACCAGTGTTTATAGATAAAGATGGAAACTCTAAAATACTTTATTATTGGGATCAATCCATACAGGGAACTCCTCCAGTTGGATTTCAAGAAGGAGCACTATATACAAATGAAGATATAAATAGAGCAATTAAAGGAGAAACAATAATACCTATATCACCAACCAGTAGCCATGGAACGCATGTTACAGGAATTTGTGCAGAAATAGCAAATGAAGCAAGTATAATAGCTGTAAGAGTTGGAAGGCGAGTAACAGATACATTTTCTAAAAGTACAGAATTTATGAGAGCTATAAAATTTATACTAGATAAAGCATTAGAGTTAAAAATGCCGATAGCAATAAATATAAGTTATGGAAGTAATGAAGGTTCTCATAGAGGTTTATCTTTATTTGAACAATATATTGATGATATGTGTTCATTTTGGAAAAATAATATAGTAGTTGCAGCAGGAAATAATGGAGATAAAGGTGGACATAAAAACATAAATATTAAAGATACTGGTAGAAATACAGAAGTAGAATTTGTAGTAGGAGAAAATGAAAAATTATTGAATCTAAATATATGGCCAGATTTTATAGATGATTTTAGTGTATATTTAGTAAGCCCATCTAATGTAAAAACACAGCCTATTTCATTAACATCAGGGGAAGTAAGAAATACTATAGGTTCAACTAAAATAAAAGGATACTTTTATCCAATAGCTCCATATTCTTTAACAAGAAGAGTAACTATGCAAATGAGCTCTCCAATATCAATAAATCAGGGAATATGGAAATTGGTATTTGAGCCTATAAATATAGTGAATGGAAATATTGATATATACTTACCGACTTCAGAAGGAATAAGTAAAAATACGAGATTTTTGACTCCAACAAAAACCCTAACTGTCACGGTACCGGGTACAGCAAAAAAAGTTATAACTGTTGGAAGTTTTAACTCTAGAACAGACACTGTATCTATATTTTCAGGAGAAGGTGATATAGAAAATGGAATTTATAAACCGGATCTTCTAGCACCAGGAGAGGATATAGTATCAGTTTTACCGGGTGGGAATATAGGAGCTTTAACAGGTACTAGTATGGCAACGCCACATGTTACAGGTTCTGTAGCTTTACTGATGGAATGGGGAATTGTAGATAAAAATGATTTATTTTTATACTCACAAAAAATGAAGGCTTTACTAACTAAATATGCAAGAAGAAATCCTTTGTATATTTTCCCAAATAACTCTATGGGATATGGATTTTTGGATTTATCTGATATCAATTTATTTAATATATCCCAAGTGAATCAAGATATATATTAAACTACTGAACAAGCATAAATATTATAAGATAGGATAGTCAATAATATGTCCATCTGGTGATCTAAGTTAGATAAAATAAAAATAGTATGCTTATAGATGATTAAAACCCTATCTAAGCATACTATTTTTATTTTATTTATACCTTACAACTGGGGTTATAAATGCCGCACCATCTAAAGATTGGAAGACTTGGAAACTTGCGAAGTTCCCCATGAGATATAGTGTGTATATTCTGTTTGGATTTATAGCAATACGGTTACTTCTTAATAATCGATTATTTTGCGAAAGCTCTATATTTATTTTATAAAACTGTGATGGCATTTCTATATATTCTGTAATTTCTCTGAAATCAACATTAGAAAATAAAATAGAGTCATAGGCTAGTATGTTTAGTTCAGGAAGATTAGGTGATAAGTGAACGACTCTAACTTTTGAATTATTTCCACTAGCTCCTTCTTTATCTTCAGGAATAAGTAACAATTCAATGTAATCATAATTTCCTGTCATAGCAAGGGTAGCGAATTCTCCATTTTTCACTTCTATATTTTGGCGTAGTATAGGATTTTCTTTTGTCATAGTAACAAAAACTGTTACTTCATAACTCCCCTCTGGAACATAAAGATAAGGGCTAAATTGTGTAAAGAACACCCTATTAAAGAATAAACTACCATTTAGATATATATCTACAGGCATAATTCCAGGAACTGCATGCAAAAACCGAATTAATGAATATTCATCAGTAAATTTTTTCATTATAAATCTCTCCAATACTTAATAATATATAATACTATGATATTGTTAAAATTTTTTTTTGATACTACATTATTTACTCGGTATAGTTATATATTCAAAAATTTCAAAATAAAGCAGCTTCCATTAGGACTATTGATAAATTTAAATACATATATATAATACAAATATTTATAATCACAAGAATTAACAGTTACATCATGATACTTAAATTGAAAGTATTTTTAAGTCATAACGATATTATAAAATGCCATCATTATTCGTAATTTAAAGGTTAATATCTAAAATTTTTATTAAGCAATACAGTGTATAAGAATACTATATCAGTTAGTAAAGTTAAATTTTACAGTTTTAAAAGAGTGAATTGTATAGTGAGGTGTTTATTATAGATTATGAAGTAGTAGTAAAATATAACGGAGATATCCTAAGATTAGAAAATGAGATTGGTGTATCTGTAGAAATTCTAGGATACAACTATGCAATAATAATTGCAGACTCAGACAAAAAAATAAAGAAGTTATTAAATTATTCAGAGATAGAGCATATAGAAAAACCCTTTATATTAGAAAAACAAGATACTGAAAGTTTTTCTAGCACACAAATAACAGAATTTAAGAAAAGTAATAAATTGACAGGAAAGGGAGTTATACTTGGTGTTATAGATTCGGGTATAGACTATAGTTTATCAGTATTTAAGGATTCACATGGAAAATCCAAAATACTTTATTATTGGGATCAATCCATAGATGGTATTCCTCCGGAAGGATTTAAAGAAGGAACATTATACACAAACAAAGATATAAACAAAGCAATTAAAAGAGAAACAAAAATACCTATATCAGCAACTAGTAGTCATGGTACACATGTGACAAGAATTTGTGCAGATATAGCAAATGAAGCAAGTATAATAGCTGTAAGAGTTGGAAAAACAAATACAGATACGTTATCAAAAAGTACAGATTTCATGAGAGCTATAAAATTTATACTAGATAAAGCATTAGAATTAAAAATGCCTGTAGTAATAAATATAAGTTATGGAAGTAATGAAGGTTCTCATAAAGGGTTATCTTTATTTGAACAATATATCAATCACATGTGTTCATTTTGGAAAAATAATATAGTAGTTGCAGCAGGAAATAATGCAGATAAGGGTGGACATAAAAGTATTAATATTAAAAATAAAGATAAAAAAGTAGAGGTAGAGTTTAAAGTAGGAGAAGATGAAAAATTATTGAATTTAAATATATGGCCAGGCTTTATAGATGATTTTAGTATTTATTTAGTAAGTCCATCTAAGGCAAAAACAAAGTCAATTTCATTAATATCAGGAGAAATAAAAAATATTATAGGAAGAACTAAAATAAAAGGATATTTCTATCCAACAACTCCATATTCTTTGACAAGAAGAGTAAGGATACAAATGAGTTCTAAAACATCAATAAGTCCAGGTATATGGAAGTTAGTATGTGTACCTATGAGCGTAATCACTGGAAATATAAATATATACTTACAAACTGCAGAAGGGATTTCAAAAAATACAAGGTTTTTAAAACCAGATAAGGATCTAACTGTAACAGTTCCAGGAACCGCAAGCAAAGTAATAACTGTTGGAAGCTATAACTTAACAACTCATAAAGTATCTAGATTTTCAGGCGAAGCTTATATAAATAAAGATTTATATAAGCCAGATATATTAGCGCCAGGAGAAGATATAGCATCAGTACTATCAAGAGGAAATATAGCGCCATTAAGTGGAACCAGTATGGCAGCTCCACATATAACTGGAGTTGTAGCACTTCTTATGGAGTGGGGGATAGTACACAAAAATAATGTATTTTTATATTCACAAAATCTTAAGTCAGCTTTAGTAAAATATGCAAAGAAAAATCCTAAGGATAGTTGTTCAAATAATTTAATGAGATGTGGATTATTAGATCTATCAGATATTAATTTAGATAGTATAGTTCAAATGAATAAACAAGAAATCATCAGACATAGAAATTCAAAAATAAATAAATTAAATAAAAAATATAGAATAACACCGTATGTTAATAAAGCAACAAATTTAAGATTTGGAGCAAATATAATTCACACTCTAAAGTTTGAGGAAGAGCTTCAAGCATTAAATATACCAGTTAGATATTATAAAATAGGTGATAATTTAGGAGTAGTATTTTTAAATCCAGAAGATCAAAGTTATATTTCTAATATTTTCAATTTAGAATCAGTATTAGAGTCTCAAATTAATATAATATTAACTTTATTAGGAGAAATAAGTCCAGGAATATCACAAGGAGTCGTTGCAACCGAAGATATAGGTGCTAACTTTTTCAAAAATAATCCAAATATATCTGTAACAGGAAGAGGTGTAGCTATATGCATTGCAGATTCAGGTATAGATTATTTACATGAAGATTTTATATATCCAGATGGAACATCAAAAATACGATACTTATGGGACCAAACAAAAGATGGAAATCCACCGAAAGGATATGTAATTGGAACAGAATATACTAGAGAAGATATAAATAAGGCAATCGAAAATAAAGATTCAAGTTTATCAACAGATAAAGAAGGGCATGGAACTATGATAAGTGGAATATGTGCAGGGCTAGGAAGAAAAAATAGTGAATATGCGGGTGTAGCAGAAGATGCAGAGTTAATAGTAGTGAAGTTAGGGAAAATAGAAGGAGAATATACTAGTGCAAATTTAATTGCAGCAACTCAATATTTTTATCAAAAATCATATGAAGAAAACATACCAATTGTAATTAATTATGCGATAGGAAATAATGGTATGGCGGGAAGAACATCTACAAAAATAGTGGGAAGCACCTTTTTTGAAAGAGGAATATATATTGTATCAGCAGCAGGGAATGAAGGAAATACTCAAACACATACGTCAGGAAAAGTTGAATTTAAAGGACAAATAAAGAATATAGAGTTAGAATTAACACAGGATGAAGATATTCTAGATATAGATATATGGATAAATAAACCGGATGTAGTAAGTGTAGTATTAGTATCTCCAACAGGAGAACAAAGCAAGATATTAATACAGTCAGATTATAGGCCAGTAAGAGGTTTGTTTGATTTACAAGGAACCTCTTATTCAATGATATATATATATCCTACAGACTTTTCAGGGCAAGAATATGTTAGAGTAAATTTAACTAAAGTAAAAAAAGGAATTTGGAACATAAGATTAATTGGAGAGTATATAACAAATGGAATTTATCACGCATACTTACCAAACAGAGTACTTTTAAAACCAGGAACTAAATTTAGAGAAGTTGACCCTTTATATACAATAAACTATCCAGGGACATATGAGGAACACATAACTGTAGGAGCATATGACACTATTAACAATAGTTTATGGGGAAAATCTTCAAGAGGACCAACAATAATAGAAACGTATAAACCAGATATAGTTGCTCCAGGGGTTAATATAATAGCACCTTATCCAGGAAATACATATGCAACGATAACAGGAACATCACCATCAACAGCATATGTATCAGGTGCAGCAGCTCTTTATATGCAGTATACTTTAGTAGATGGAATATATCCGACTAAGTCATTTTCTCAAAAGCTAAAAACATATCTCAAGGCAGGAGCAAAAAGAAATATTGATATAACTTATCCTAATACTGGTTATGGTTATGGGATATTAGACATAAGAGGAATGTTTGAACAATTAAAATAAAATAGGAGATTATATATGACAAAGTCTTATATTATAATTTATGAAGGATCAGAATTGGAATTAGCAAATTCACTGAAAGAAAATAATATAGATACATATGTTATATTGAATAATCAACTTGCCGTAATATATGTGCCTATAGATTTAGATGAAGAAAAATTAAATGAAATATCAGGAATCGCAACCTGGGAAGAATCAACAACAATGAGTTCTTTAATACAGATAACTAATAATCTTCAAGAAGGAGTAACTCCTACAGTTGCAGCAGGAACAGATTATATATATAACAACCCATATATAATATCTTCAGGAAAAGGTGTAATTATTGC
>NZ_JBXKIW010000072.1:0-55573 GCF_056995035.1 Romboutsia sp.
TCGCGAGATCCGCACGCCGCTGTTCGAGGACTACGAGCTGTTCGCCCGCAGCTCGGGCGAGTCGACCGACGTGGTGCAGAAGGAGATGTATCGCTTCCAGGACCTCAAGGGTCGGGACCTGGCGCTCCGCCCCGAGGGCACGGCGAGCGTGTGCCGCGCGTGGCTCGAGCACAACCTGGGTGCCCAGGGGCGCGTGCAGCGTCTGTGGTACGCCGGCCCGATGTTCCGCTACGGGCGCCCGCAGAAGGGCCGCTTCCGCCAGTTCTGGCAGATCGGAGCCGAGGTGATCGGCACGCCCGCCCCGGCCGCGGACGTCGAGGTCATCGCCCTGTTCGTCGACATCTTCGAGGCCTGGGGCTTCGAGAACCTCAAGGTGATGGTGAACAGCGTCGGCACCCCGGCCACGCGGCTCGTTTACGGCGAGCGCCTGCGCCAGTGGCTGGAGCCGGCGCGCGAACGGCTCTCCGCGGACTCGCGCGCCCGCCTCGAGACCAACCCGCTGCGCGTGCTCGACACCAAGGATCCGGGCGACCTCGAGGTGCTGCGCGGCAAGGGTCTCGAGGGGCGGATGCCGCGCATGCTGGACCTGCTCGATCGCGAGAGCCGCGACCACTGGGACCGGGTGCTGGCCGGGCTCGAGGCGCTCCACATCGACCACGAGATCGATCATGGACTGGTGCGCGGGCTCGACTACTACACCCGCACCGCCTTCGAAGTGCACGATCGCTTGCTCGGCGCGCAGAGCGCGCTCGGTGGCGGGGGGCGCTACGACGGACTGATCGAGCTGCTGGGCGGCCCGCCCACTCCGGGCGTTGGCTTCTCGATCGGGCTCGATCGCGCGATCCTGGCGCTCGAGGACCGGGCCCCGGCGCTGCCGCCCACGCCGCTCCTCTATGTGGCGACCACCGAGGGGACGCGCGAGTTCGCGCCGTCGTTCGTGCGCGCGCTGCGCACCGTCTACGCGGTGGACTTCGACCTCGAGGGTCGCAGCCTCAACGCCCAGATGAAGGCGGCCGACAAGGGCGGAGCGCGGCTGGTGTTGCTGCTGGAGAGAGAAGTTGCAAATAAAGTTGTATTTATGGATGAGGGATATATATTAGAAGAAGGAGAGCCTAAAGATATATTCTACAATCCAAGACATATAAGAACAAAACAATTCTTAGATAAAGTTATATAAAAAAATCGCTTCACTTGAGCGACGTGTCGGCGAATTATTTCATGTCGCCAACGATATATCTTCGCTCTCGCTTCAGATACATCCGTTACTAAAAGAAATCAATCAAGGAAAATATAGATTGACATCATGTATTAAATTTAATAAAATTAACCTTAATACATCATAAAATAAAATTAACAAAAATAATGAATATAATATATTATTTTTGTTAAAATATATAATAAACCAGCTAAGAAGAGAAGAGTAAATAAGGATTTTTTCTACAGAGAGCTAGAATAGGTGAAAGCTAGCGTTAAAAAAATTATTGAACATGGCCTCAGAGCTTTTTATCCGAATAATAGATTATCTATTTTTAAGATAAAACGATTAGACTCGTTAAAGTCTGCTAAGATATCTAAATACTAAGGTATTAACTTGGTAAATATTAGATAAATTAGGGTGGTACCGCGTATATAATCTCGCCCCTATGTATATCATAGGTGGCGAGTTTTTTATTATAGAAAAATTAAACTTAGAGGAGATAATAAATATGACTAAACCAAGTTTTTATGTTACAACTCCTATATACTACCCAAGTGGTAACCTACATATAGGACATACTTACACAACAGTTGCAGCTGATGCAATAGCAAGATTTAAGCGTTTTTGCGGATTCGATGTAAAGTTTTTAACAGGAACTGATGAACATGGAGAAAAGATACAAAAAACGGCTAAAGAAAAAGGCATGACAGAAATAGAATACCTAGATGGAATGATAGCAGACATAAAGAAACTATGGAATACTATGGATATATCATATGATGATTTCATAAGAACTACTGAAGATAGACATGAGATTATAATCCAAAAGATATTCACTAAATTATATGAACAAGGTGACATATACAAAGGTGCATACGAAGGAAGATACTGCACACCATGTGAAAGTTTCTGGACAGAGTCTCAATTATCAGAAGGAAACAAGTGTCCAGACTGTGGAAGAGATACTTATATAGCTAAAGAAGAAGCTTACTTCTTTAAATTATCTAAGTACGAAGATAGATTAAGAGAATTATTTGCAGATCCTAATTTCTGCTTCCCGGTATCAAGAAAAAATGAAATGGTTGCAAACTTCTTAGACAAAGGACTAGATGATTTATGTGTAACTAGAACAACATTTGACTGGGGTATAAAAGTACCGTTTGACGAGAAACATGTAATATACGTATGGGTAGATGCTTTATGTAACTATATAACAGCTCTTGGATACATGAGTGAAAACGACAGTGACTACAAGAAATTCTGGCCAGCAAATGTTCATATAGTAGGTAAAGAAATAATGAGATTCCATACAATAATATGGCCAGCATTATTAATGGCTTTAGGAGAAGAAGTACCTACACAAGTATATGGTCATGGATGGATATTATTTGATAACGATAAAATGAGCAAATCAAAAGGAAATATAGTATACCCAGAGCAAATGATAGAAAGATATGGAGTAGACTCATTAAAATACTTCTTATTAAGAGAATTTGCATTTGGACAAGATGGTAACTATACTCATAGAAACTTTGTAACAAGACTTAACTCGGATTTATCAAATGACTTAGGAAACCTAGTAAGTAGAACAGTAGCAATGGTAGAAAAGTACAATGAAGGAACAATACCAATGGCTAAAGCAAATACTGAATTTGATGCAGATTTAAAAGCAGTTGCGAAATTATCAGTAGAAAACTTTGAAAAAGAAATGGATAAACTTCAATTTAATGAAGCATTAGAAAGTGCTTGGAAATTAATAAGAAGAACTAATAAATATATAGATGAAACTATGCCTTGGGCTTTAGCTAAAGATGAAGCTCAAAAAGACGTATTAGACACAGTATTATACAACTTATGTGAATCTATAAGAACAATAGCAACTCTTATAAATCCAGTAATGAACGATACTGCTAAGAAAATATACTGTCAATTAGGAATAGTTGATGAGAACTTAACAACTTGGGAAAGTGTAAAAACTTTTGGACTTATAGGAGAAAATACAAAAGTTCATAAAGGTGAATCTTTATTCCCAAGACTGGACATCGAAAAAGAAGTAGAAGAATTAAATGAATTATTTGCAGAAAAGAAAGATGACGTAGTAGAAGAAGAAGCAATAGAGCACAAAGAAAATATAACAATAGATGAATTAGACAAAGTAGAGCTAAGAGTAGGTAAAGTACTAAGTTGTGAAAAACATCCAAAGGCAGATAGACTACTAGTTTCTCAAATAAAAATAGGACCAGAAACAAGACAAATAGTATCTGGAATAGCTAAGTGGTATAAACCAGAAGATATGATAGGAAAAGAAGTTATAGTAGTATGTAACTTAAAGTCAGTTAAATTAAGAGGTGTAGAATCTCAAGGTATGATATTAGCAGCTGGAGATGATGGAGACGATTTAGTAGTTCCAATAGCAACAGGTGCTAAAGACGGATGCGAAGTTTGTTAATTAGTTAGGAGAAAAAATATGTTATTTGACTCACATGCACATTTAAATGATGCAAGATTTGATGAAGATAGAGAACAACTAATCAAATCTTTAAAGGAAAAACAAGTAGATTTAGTTGTAAATCCAGGTGCAGATATAGAAAGTTCTATAAGTAGTATTGAACTTGCAAAACAATATGATTTTATATATGCAGCAGTTGGAGTACATCCACATGATGTAGGAGAACTAGATGATAGTGCAATAGATACTCTAAGAAAATTAGCTACTGAAAATGAAAAAGTAGTTGCAATAGGTGAAATAGGATTAGACTATTACTATGACAATTCACCTAGAGAAATTCAAATAGAGTGGTTTAAAAAGCAAGTAGAATTAGCTAATGAACTTAAATTACCAATAATAATACATGATAGAGATGCACACGGAGATACTTTTGAAATAATCAAAAATATTAAAAATCCTGAAATAGGATGTGTACTTCACTGTTATAGTGGGAATGTTGAATTAGCTAAGGAATATATAAAAATGGGTTGTTATATATCTATACCAGGAACAGTTACTTTCAAAAATAATAAAAAAACTTCAGAAGTAGTAAGAGAAATACCTCTAGAGTATTTATTAATAGAAACTGACTCACCATATATGGCTCCAGAGCCACATAGAGGAAAAAGAAATGATCCATCATTAGTAGCCTTTGTTGCTGATAAGATAGCTCAAGAAAAAGGAATATCTTATGAAAAAGTATGTGAAGCTACAAAAGAAAACGCAAAGAGATTTTTCAATATAAAATAATAAATAATATTTTCATATTCTATAATGAAAATGAAAGCTATAGTGCATAATTGTACTATAGCTTTTATTTATCTTGATAAAATCATATAAAAAACGTAAAATATAAAGATGGAAGTTAAGATGCGAGATTAAAAATACACAAAAAGGTGAATTAATAATGATAAAAGAAATTATAGTTGTAGAAGGAAGAGACGATGTTACCGCAGTAAAAAGAGCTCTTGATGCGGAACTTATAACTACAAGTGGATTTGGATTTCCAAAAGGAGTTATGGAGCGTATAAAATCAGCTCAACAAAGACGTGGGGTAATAATATTTACTGACCCAGATTTTGCTGGAGAAAAAATAAGAAAAAAAATAGCGGCTGAAGTACCAGGATGTAAGCATGCATTTTTACCAAGAGAAGAAGCTAAAAAAGATGGAGATATAGGAATCGAAAATGCTACTCCAAAGAGTATAATAGCAGCTCTTGAAAAAGTAAGAACAGAAAGTACGGATAAAAGAGACGAATTCAAGCAAGTAGATTTAATAAGAAACGGACTTATAGGAAATGAAGATGCATCTTTAAGACGAGATGAACTTGGAAAAATACTTGGAATAGGATATGGAAACGCGAAACAATTCTTAAATAGATTAAATAACTATGGAGTAAGTAGAGAAGAGTTTCAACAATCATTAAGCCAAATATAATTTAACTAATGAATTCACGATAACGTGAAAATATATGAAATAATAGGAGAAAATAAATGGATAGACTTTCATCACATAGTGCGACCAAAGATGTAGTTCAAAAACATGGATTTAAGTTTTCAAAGTCTTTAGGACAAAACTTCTTAATAGACGATAATGTTATAGATAGTATATTAGAAGGAGCGAGACTTTCAGAAGGCGACCAGATAATAGAAGTAGGACCTGGTATAGGAACACTTACTCGTGAAATGGGAAAAGTGGCTGATAAAGTAGTTGCTATAGAAATAGATAAAACTTTAATACCTATATTAAAAGAAACATTAGAAGATCTTGAAAATGTAGAAGTAATAAACCAAGATATATTAAGAGTAGATATTCAAGAACTAATAAAGGAAAAATTAAAGGGAGGACCAGTTAAATTAGTAGCTAACCTTCCATATTATATAACTACACCAATAGTTATGAAATTCTTAGAAGAAGACATACCAGTAACAGATATAGTAGTTATGGTACAAAAAGAAGTTGCAGATAGAATGAATGCAGTACCGGGAACAAAGGATTATGGAACTTTATCAATAGCAGTACAATATTACTGTGATACAGAGATAGTTGCAAAAGCGCCAAGACATATGTTTATACCACAACCAAATGTAGACTCAACTGTTATAGGTCTTCATGTAAGACCAGAAATAAAATATCCAGTGGATAGTGAAGAAACATTCTTCAAAACAGTTAAAGCTGGATTTAGTCAAAGAAGAAAAACTTTACTTAATTCATTAAGTACGTTAGGTTTCTTAAGTAAAGAAGAAATAAGAGAAGTTTTAGCAGAAGCTAATATAGATGAAAAAAGAAGAGGCGAAACTCTTAGCATAGAAGAATTTGCTACTCTTTCAAATAAAGTAAATGCAAAGGTACCTTCAAAATAGAAGGTACTTTTTTTATACATTTAATCATATACTATCTTAGAGAAATTATGTTAAGGGGGGGATTAGAAATGGCTTCTAAAAGAAAATTTAAGAGGGACTATATAATTCTTGAAGCTAAGGACACTGATTTTAGATATAAAGAACGTATTTTGCCAAAAGCATTTGCTAAGGTAGAAATAAATGACGAAAAATCAATAGTGTCACTATATGTAGAGAACCTTAAGTGTGTAAAAGATGGATATAGAGTAGTTGCTATACAAAGTGACTATGAAACATTAGATTTAGGAAAAGTTACTTTAAGCGAACAAGGTAAGGGTGAATTTGTCTTAAACTTAGATAGAGATGATATAGAAATAAAAGGAATAGCTCTACTTCATGAAAAAGCTGTTCCGCTTATAGGATTTAAAGGAAGTAAAATAGAGAATTATGAGGAAATATTATTTGCAGGCGATGATTATGATGAAGAAGAATATGAAGAAATAGAATATATAGAAGTAGAAGATGGAGAAGACTTTGAAGAGTATGAAGAAATAGAGTATATAGAAATAGATGAAGACGATGATGATGACGATGATGATGATGATGGCGATGAAGAAGAATATGAATACGAAGAAATAGAGGAAAGTGTATATAGACAGGAAGAAGAAATAGAAGAAGAGTATGAAGTTGAAGAAGAGTATGAAGAAGATGACGAATATGAAGAGTACGATAACGTTGAAGAAACTATAGATCGTAATTTATATCAAACAAAACCACAACCAACAAAAACTAAACAAACACAAAGTAAAACAAAAAGTGCAACTAATTCTAAACAAGTAAAATCTCAATATGTTCCATATCAATCATATGACAAATCCCAATCAAAAGCTCAAAATGCCAAATCAGCTGGAACATTATTAATGCCAAGACAAATTAAAAAAGGATTAAAATATTTTAGTGAGGTTAAACCTTTTGTAACTGAGGATATAGGAGATATTAGATGGTGGAAAATAGAAATAAGTCCAGCAACATTATGTGGTTATACAATGCCTCATTTAGGATATGTAAATTCATTAAATTATACAATGTATAGCGATGCAGTAATGCATTCATACAAATATAGACATTACTTATTTGGAGTTCAATATGATGAGTACAATAAGAGACAAAATTATATCTATGCAGTTCCAGGAAGAAAAAATGAACAGCCAGACAAAGGTCATACAGGATTTAATACGTATCAGCCGTGTGATACAAGAAATGATAGCCTAGGATATTGGTTATGTTTTATAGATTCTAGAAGCAGAATAATTTTAAAATAGAATATATTACCTTTCCTATTGATAATATTATGATATTGCTCTAAAATATATAGATATATTACAATTTGGGAGGAAATGTCATGATAAACAAACAAAGACTGATAAATGAATTTTTAGAATTAGTGCAAATAGATAGTCCATCTTCAAAAGAAGGTAAAGTAGCAGAAGTTCTAGTTAAGAAATTAGAAGAAATAGGTTGTGAAGTTTTAATAGATGATGCTGGAGTAAAAGCTGGTGGAGAAACTGGTAATGTAATAGCTACATTAAAAGGAAATAGACCAGGAAAGAAATTATTATTCAGTTCACACATGGACACGGTTAGCCCAGGTGTAGGAATAAAACCTATAATAGATGAAGCTAATGGAATAATAAAAAGTGATGGAACTACAGTATTAGGTTCTGATGACAAAGCTGGTATAGCAGCTGTATTAGAATCATTAAGAACAATACAAGAAAACGATATACAACATGCTGACATACAAGTAGTATTCTCTATATGGGAAGAAGGCGGATTATTTGGAGCTAAGTTTTTAGATTACTCTAAAATAGATACTGATTTTGCATTTGTATTAGATAGTGGTGGAGCTCCTGGAGAAATAATAATTCAAGCACCTGCACAAGATGCTATAAAAGTTAAAATAACAGGAAAGCCAGCTCATGCAGGACTTCAACCAGAAAACGGAGTAAGTGCAATAATGGTAGCATCAAGAGCTATAGAAAATATGAATTTATTAAGAATAGATGAAGAAACTACTGCTAATATAGGTATAGTTAAGGGTGGTATAGCAACAAATATAGTTATGCCAGAATTAGAGATAGAAGCAGAAGCTAGAAGTTTAAGTGAAGAAAAATTAGATGCTCAAACAAATCATATGATAGAAATATTCAAAAAATCGGCTAAGGAGTTTGGAGCAAAAATAGATATAGAAGTTAATAGAGCATACGCACCGTTCACTGTAGAATCAAATGATGAAATAGTTGAACTTGCTAAGAGAGCTTTCTCTAATATGAACATAGAAGGATATACTGCTTCTACAGGTGGAGGAAGTGACACTAACATATTAAATAAAAATGGAATAAAAGCAGTTAACTTAGGTATAGGTATGAAAAATGCTCATACATTAGAAGAGTATATAGCTATAGAAGACTTAATAAACTCTGCAATAATGGTAACGGAGATAATAAAAGAAGCATAATACAAGTTAATAGTGTAAAATACAACTAAAGTCACCTAGCAAAAGCTAGGTGATTTTTGATGTTTATAATAATTTATGTCAAGTCATGTAATAATTTCTCAGGAAATATGCGTATAAAATAATTACATCTTACAAAATGTTGCTAAAAGTAATATAATGGTTTTATAATTATATAGCCTTAGGGGGGATTTTTATGGCTAAAAAAAGAAAACTAAAAAAAGGTATGGCATTAATACTTGGAATTATATTATTTTTTGGAGTGTATTTTGCAGCTTTTAGATTTGGAAGACATCTTGATGAGAAAAATAAACAACCGGTAAAAACAGAAGAAGGTCAGGAAGATGCTAGATCATTGATGAGCCAACTAAACTCAAAAGAAAAAATATATATAACAGATTCAAACGTAGAAAATGTAAGAGTAGAAGAATCATATTGGTCAAACGTGAAAATTTTATTTAGTGAATTTTCTAAAATAAGAACTCCAGATTCTTATACACCTGTGTATAGTGGAAATTCAGATGATGGAATAAGATTTTCTACAGATTTAAACTATTTTAGGATTTATACTGTAAGTAACGAAGAATATTATAAAGTTCCAATAGCTACTAAAAAAGAATTTGAGAAACTTTTAGGTGAAAGTATTTACTTATCATTCGATTTTGTAAAGAAATATAAAGATTGGGATACTGTCGAAATAAGCTATAAAGGTGAAACTAAAAAGATACATAAATGGAAATTTGATGACCTTTCATATAATATGGGTTCAAAACGAATAGTTGGAAAAGTTCAACCTCAAAAAAGCCAAGAAAGAAGCAAATATAATTTCACTATAAATATAAAAGGTGAACATTATAACGCAAAAGTAGAAACAATGGGTAAAGACTATGTAAAAATATCTCAAGGAAATAGCAAAGAAGAAGCTTACTACGAAGTACTAACAGGATTATATGACTATCTTGTAGTAGATGTGTTTCAACTTGAACAAAGTGAATGATGAAATATAATTTACTTTAAAATTAAAACGGATATGCTAATTATGTAAGATAGCATATCCGTTTTAATTTATAATTATTCTTGAACTAATTCTTCAGCAACTTTGTATATAGGACCTGCACCAGCAGTTATAACTAAGTCATTGTCCTTAACATTATCGCGAAGATAAGCCGTTATATCTTCGAAATTACTTATATAAGTTACATCAATATTATTTTCATATAATTTTTCTACTAAGTCTTTAGAATGAATGTCACCTGGGTCATCTTCTCTAGCTGCATAGATATCAGTTATAATAACTTTATCAGCAGAATAGAATGCTTCAGCAAATTCATTTAAAAGAGATTTAGTCCTAGTGTAAGTATGAGGTTGGAATATACACCATAAATTAGATTGCTTCATCTTCTTAGCAGCAGATAACGTAGCTTTTAGCTCAGTTGGATGATGAGCATAATCATCAACAACTAAAGCGCCATTATAGTTACCTTTAATCTCGAATCTTCTACCAACGCCACCATAAGCTTTTATATTATCTCTTATAAGCTCTAAATCTATAGAAGATACATAAGCTGTAAGTATAGCAGCAGCTGCATTATATATATTGTGAAGACCAGGAACAGAAAGTTCAAATGTTCCTAAATTCTTACCTTTAAATTCTAATTCAAATATTCCATGACCATTTTCATTAAAGTCTATGTTATTTATAATTGCATCATTAGATGCGTTTCTTCCATATGTTATAACAGTAGCTTTAACATCATGTAATATATCTTCAGTATTCTCATCATCACCATTGATTATGAAATGACCATCTTTAGGAAGTAACTTTCCAAACTTATTGAAAGAAGCTTTTATCTCATCTATCCCTGAGAAATAATCTAAGTGATCTTCTTCTATATTCAATACTATAGCTATTTTAGGATTGAAGTTTAGGAAACTATCAACATATTCACAAGCCTCTGTTATGAAATGATCAGAATTACCTATCTTAACATTTCCACCAATAGTACTTAAATTACCACCAACTAATATCGTTGGATCTAAGTCCGCATATTGGAATATAGTAGACAACATAGATGTTGTTGAAGTTTTACCATGAGTTCCAGAAACCGCGATAGAATTTTTGTATTCTCTCATTATTTGACCTAAGAAAGCCGCTCTATTCATAGTAAGTTTGTTTTTTTCTTTAGCAGCAACAAGCTCAGCATTATCTTCATGCACGGCTGCAGTGTAAATAACCATATCTACATTATCAGATACATGCTCTTTTGCATGACCAATAAATATATTAGCACCTTGAGATCTAAGTTTATCTAATAGATACGATTCATTTGCGTCTGAACCAGAAACCTTATATCCTTTATTAATACATATTTCAGCTAAAGCACTCATGCTTATACCGCCAATTCCAATGAAATGTATATTCATAAGAAAACCACCTTTCTTTTTAATTAAGTCCTATAATATGAACTATGTTTGTGGTATAATAGTATAATGTTCAATATTTTATGGCAAATATACATATACTAAGTTATATATATAATATATTTATAAACTAATTAAAACATAACAATTATTATATCATAATAAATATGGTTGTGCATTAGTTACTTTAAAGAGTAAACAGCTGCAAATCGTAGGAGGAAAAGTTAATGAAGTTTAAAAGAACGGAGCGAATTGGAGCCATAGTAAAAATACTATCGGATAACCCAAATAAAATATTTACGTTAAGTTATTTCACAAATCAATTTAATGCAGCTAAGTCAACAATAAGCGAAGACTTAATAGTTGTAAAAAACGTTTTTGAGAAATTACAATTAGGAAAAGTAATAACTATATCAGGAGCAGCTGGTGGAGTTAAATACATACCAAAAACATCAAAAGCAGAAAATGAAGAATTCCTAATGGAGTTATGTGAAAAAATAAGTGATAAATCGAGAATCTTATCAGGAGGATTTTTATATTTAGTAGATTTAATATATGATCCAACTATAGCCGCTAAAATAGGTAAAATATTTGCCTCAAATATAGATTATGTAGATGCTAATTATGTAGTTACAATGGAAACAAAGGGAATTCCAATGGCACTAATGACAGCAAAAGCAATGAACTTACCATTAGTTATAATAAGAAAAGACATCAAAGTATCAGAAGGTCCTACACTTAGTATGACATATGTAAATGGACACAATTCAAAAGTTGAAAGCATGAGCTTACCAAGAAAAGCTCTAAAACCAAACAGTAAAGTTATATTAATAGATGACTTTATGAGAGGTGGAGGAACTATCAAGGGGATGGTAGACCTTATGAATGAATTTGGAGCTGAAGTTATAGGAACTGGAGTATTTATATCTACAATGGAACCAGAAGCAAAGATGGTAAAAGATTATATATCTTTAATTCAATTAGATGTAAATGCTGAAAATGTGATAGTAGAACCAAACCTAAAAACATTCAGAGATGAATACCAAAACGAAACTTTTGAAGAGGAATGTGAAATTGACGAAATATTAGATGAGGAAGAAGAATAATCCTACAAAAAAATATGATTTTTATAAAAATAAAAAAGGATATTTCAAACATTCCTAGAATTATATAAAAAAACAGTCTAATATTAAATATATTAATTTCTAATATTAAGTATATTAATTTATCAAAATCTAAGGGGGATACAAGGATATGAAGATAACTGACGTAAGAGTAAGAAAGATAACTGATGAGGGGAAGATGAAATGTATAGTTTCATTAACTTTTAATAATCTATTTGTAGTACATGACATAAAGGTTATAGAAGGACATAATGGATTATTCATAGCTATGCCAAGTAGAAAAGTAGGGGAAGGTAATTTCAGAGATATAGCTCATCCAATAAATGCTGAAATGAGACAAGTATTAGAAGACTCAGTTTTAAAAGCATATAATGAAGCAGTAGCTCAATTAGAAGTTGCAGCTGAGTAATTATAAATATAGAGATTTATTAAGAGCCGAACTATTCGGCTCTTTTTTGTGTTTTAATTTTTTGTATAAAGGTATACTTTTTTGTAAAAAGATGCTATATTAGTTAGGGATAACGAAGACATTGTATACAAATAGAAAAATTTACATAATATAGATATAGAGGAAATAATACATAGAATGGAGTAGGGCTATGAACTTTAAAGCTATAATCCTTGCAGCAGGTAAGGGAACAAGAATGAAGTCTAAATTTCCAAAAGTAGTACATAAAGTATGTGGAAAAGAAATGGTTAACCATGTAATAGACGTATCTAAAAACTCAGGGGTTAACGATATAGTAGTAATACTAGGACATGAAAGTGAAACAGTAAAAGAAAAATTACCTAAGGACACTATGATAGCAATGCAAACAGAACAATTAGGAACTGGGCATGCTGTTATAATGGCTAAAGAATACATAAATGATGAAGACACAATAGTAGTACTATGTGGAGATACACCTTTAGTAAAAGAAGAAACGCTAAAGAAGTTATTTGACTACCACCTAAAAAATGAATATCATGCTACAGTACTTACTACTTGCGTTGATAATCCAACAGGATATGGAAGAATAATAAGAGATGAGAATCAAGATTTACTTAAAATAGTAGAGCAAAAAGATGCTAATGAAGAAGAGAAAAAAGCAAAAGAAATTAACTCAGGTATATACTGCTTTAATGGAAAAAGCTTAAGAGAATCTCTAGATTTACTAGATAACAAAAATGCTCAAGGAGAATACTACTTAACAGACACTATCAAAATAATGAGAGATAATGGTCAAAAAGTAGGAGCTTTCAATGGTTCAACAATAGAAGAACTAATGGGAGTTAACTCAAGAGTAGAATTATCAAAAGCAGAAGAAATAATGAGAAGAAGAATTAACGAATCTCATATGGTAAATGGTGTTACGATAATAGATACTAACTCAACATATATAGAATCAAACGTTGAAATAGGAAATGACACTATAGTATACCCAGGAACTATGTTACAAGGGAATACAAAGATAGGTTCAAGTTGTATAATTGGAATGAATTCTAGTATAACAAATTCACAAATTGGTGATTATACAGAGGTAGAGAACTCAACAATAGTAGACAGTATAGTTGGAGAGAACACAACAGTAGGACCATATGCATACTTAAGACCAAATAGTAACATAGGAAACAACGTAAAAATAGGAGACTTCGTAGAAGTTAAAAATGCTACAATAGAAGACAATTCTAAAGCATCACATCTTTCTTACATAGGAGATGCACACGTTGGAAAGAACGTAAACATCGGATGTGGAGTAGTATTTGTAAACTACGATGGTAAAAGTAAATTTAAATCTGTAGTAAAAGATGGAGCATTCATAGGCTCAAACTCTAATTTAGTTGCACCAGTAACGGTAGAGGAAAAAGGATACATAGCTACAGGCTCAACTATAACAGAAGATGTTCCACAAGGAGCATTAGCAATAGCAAGACAAAGACAGGTAGTAAAAGAAGGTTGGGTAGAAAACCAACAACAAAAAGATAAGAAATAGCAACTAAATGGATTATTATTTTTAGGCACTATAGCCTTGAATTTTTAATAAATATAACAAATGTTTAAATTTTCGGGAGGATGTACATGAATACTAGCGGAAGCGAAATCAAAATACTTGCAGGAAATTCATCTAAAGAATTAGCTAAGAAGATAGCTGATTACATAGGAGTACCAGTAGCAGACTGTGAAGTTGGAACATTCAGCGATGGAGAAATATCAGTAAACATCAAGGAAACAGTAAGAGGATGTGATGTTTTCGTAGTTCAATCAACAAATAGTCCAGTAAATGATAACTTAATGGAATTATTAATAATGATAGATGCAATGAAAAGAGCATCAGCAGGAAGAATAACAGCAGTTATACCTTATTACGGATATGCAAGACAAGATAGAAAAGCTAAGGCGAGAGATCCAATCACGGCTAAGTTAGTTGCTAACTTATTAACGGCAGCAGGAGCGGATAGAGTATTAACAATGGATTTACATGCAGCGCAAATCCAAGGATACTTTGATATACCTCTAGATCATCTGCAAGGTGGAAAAATACTAGCAGATTATTTCAACGAAAAGCAAATACAAGATTTAGTAGTAGTATCACCTGATTTAGGAAGTGTTACAAGATCTAGAAAATTTGCTAATAGCTTAGATGGAGATGTTCCAATAGCTATAATAGACAAAAGAAGACCTAAAGCTAACGTATCTGAAATAATGAACATAATAGGCGAAGTTAAAGGAAAGAATGTTATATTATTAGATGACATGATAGATACAGCTGGAACAATAGTAAATGCAGCCAATGCACTTAGAGAATTTGGTGCTAAGGATGTTTATGCTTGTTGTACACATGGAGTATTATCAGGGCCAGCTATAGAAAGAATAGAAAGTTCAGTTATAAGTGAGTTAATAGTACTTGATACTATACAACTTCCTGAAGATAAGAAAATAGATAAAATACAAATCAAGACTGTAGCTCCTTTATTTGGGGATGCTATAAAGAAAATATTCTCTAACGAGTCTGTTAGTATATTATTCTAATTAATAATATTACTAGATACACCTTATTTATTATAAATAGGGTGTATTTTTTTCTGAAAGATTTCCTGAGAAATTATTATAATTAGATTATATTTCAAATTAGTACAAGAATAGTTCTGTAGTATTATTAAAATATATATAATCGATTAAATATAATATGTATTTTAATACACTAAAGTAGTAAAAATATATATTGAATTTGTTGATTTTAAAAGAAATACATGGTATTATGTAAATAAATGGTAGTGATTAGAGACGATGAAGTATATCCTGTATATGGGCACCTAGGATATATGGAGCTAGTGGTGCAACCGACTATGTTTATTTAAGTTAACTTTAAGTTAGCTAAGAGATAAGGATGGTCTTTTTGTTTTGGTAAAATATTCCTGATAAATGATTAGGACTTATATTGGTTGAGGGATATTATATAAAAAAATAATAAGGGGGAAGTTATATGATAAAAAACTTCAAGAAAAAGAAAAATAATAAAGGTTTCACTTTAGTGGAATTATTAGTAGTAATAGCTATTATAGGAGTGTTAGCAGTAGTGGCAGTACCAGCTTTATTTAAAAATATAGAAAAAAGTAAAGTTGCTAGTTTAGAAACAGATATAAGTGCTATAAAATCTGCATCGCTAGCTAAATATTCGGATACAGGAGCATATCCTGCAACATCAGGTACGGTGACGTTAGAAAATGCTCTAGCAGGAGAGATTGAGAACTTATCTAAACCATTTGAAGGGGCTACCTATACATTAACTGGATCAGTTCCAACTGATTTAGTATTACAAGTTACAGCTACTTTTAGTGATAAGGCCCAAAATAAATTAGTCAAAGATTTAGGGATTGGAAAAACTGAGGCCGCTAAAACTACGAATGGTTATGTAAGTGCAACAACGCTTAGTTATACACTTATAAAAGGAAATTAATTTAATGAAAAAGAGTTTTTATCTTTAAGATTTAAACTCTTTTTTTTATAATAAATACTTAATTGTATTTTTATTTATTATAAATCTTAAAAAGATATCAATTTAAAGCTTATATAACATAAATGAGGTGAAAATATGCCAAAAAAAATAAGAATTGGAGATAAATTAGTTCAATACGGATACATAACAGAAGAACAATTACAAAAAGCACTATCTCTACAAAAAGGAACAGGAAAAAGAATAGGTGAAATCCTTATAGAGCAAGGATTAATAAGTGCAGAATTACTAACAAACGTACTAACAGAACTACTAAATGTAGATAACATAGATCTTACCCCATCAAATATAAGACCAGAGGCAATACCAAAAATACCACAAAATATATGCAAAAGATACAAAGTATTTCCATATAAAATAGAAGACAACAGGCTGTATCTGGCAATGGAAGATCCTCAAGATAGAGAAGCTATCCAAGATGTTAGACGTATAACAGGTATGGATATAGTACCAAATATAGCAACGATATCAGAAATAAACCAAGCAATAGAAGTATGGTATTCAAATACAGATATAGATAAAGCGATAAGTGAATACGCAAAAAATGATATACAAAACACGTTAAAAGATGAAATAACAGGAGAAGAAGATGTAAACTCAGCTCCTATAGTCAGATTAGTTCACAATATTTTAGAAAGTGCAGTTAGAAAAAAAGCAAGTGATATACACATAGAATATGACGGAGATTTCATGAGGGTTAGATTCAGATTAGACGGGATTCTCATGGAACATATGAAAACAAGTGCAAAAGCGTATAAAGCAATAATAAGTAGAATAAAAATAATGGCGAACTTAAATATTTCAGAGAAAAGATTGCCGCAAGATGGTAGAATATATTTAATAGTAGATAGTAAACCTGTAGATTTTAGAGTATCCACAATGCCAACTAGTAAAGATGAAAAAGTCGTTATGAGAGTACTTGATAAATCAAGTTTCATGGTTAGTAAAGAAAAATTAGGATTTAGCCCACAAAGTATAGAAATATATGATGAGTTTTTAGCAAAACCATATGGACTAATACTTGTAGTAGGTCCAACTGGAAGTGGTAAGACGACTACATTATATTCAATGCTAAACCAGCTAAATGATGTTGAAAAAAATATACTTACAATAGAAGACCCTGTTGAGTATGAATTAAAAGGTATAAATCAATCGCAAATAAATTACAAAGCAGGTCTAGATTTTGCAAGTGCTTTAAGAGCATTTCTAAGACAAGACCCAGATATAATAATGGTTGGAGAAATAAGAGATCATGACACAGCAGAAATAGCTATAAGAGCATCTCTTACAGGACACCTTGTACTTAGTACATTACATGCTAATACAGCAGTAGGTGCGATATCAAGACTTTCAGATATGGGAATGGATAGTTTCTTAATAACATCATCACTAGTAGGTGTTGTAGCACAGAGGCTTGTTAGAAAAATATGTCCTTTCTGTAAAGTTGAATATCAAGCAGGTATAGGTGAAAAGAAAGCGTTAAACTATGGTTTAGATAAAGACTTAACTTTATATAAAGGTGAAGGTTGCGATAAATGTAATAATACTGGATATAAGGGAAGACTCGGTATATATGAAATGATACAAGTTACAAAACATATCAGAGATTTAATTGACCAAGGAGCAAGGGAAGATGTAATATTAGCAAAAGCTAATGAATTGGGAATGAAAACAATGAGACAAGATGCAGCAATAAAAGTAATGAGTGGGCAAACTTCTGTGGAAGAAATGATAAGAGTAACATTTATAAGCGAGTAAAAGGATGATAAAATATGAGTAAATTTAGTTACACTGCAATCATGTTAAATGGTTCAAAAACAAAGGGAGTAATCGAAGCAAAAGATTTAATTGATGCAAGAAGTCAATTAAAAGCTAAAAAGCTTAGAGTAGTAGATTTAAAGGAAAAAAAAGAATCTACTTCATTTATGAGTAAGAAAAAAAGGAAGAAATTAAAGCCAGATGCTATAAGTCACTTTTGTAGACAGTTTGCTATAATTATATCTTCAGGTATAAATAGTGTAATTGGTTTAGAGACATTGGCAAAAAGAACAGAGAATAAAATATTAGCAGCAGAGATAAGTAGAATAGTAGATTCAGTAAAAAAGGGCTCTACTATTGCGGATGCCATGCTAGAAAAAGGTTCAAAGTTTCCTAAGCTTTTAGGAGCCATGGTTGCTACTGGAGAAGAGACAGGAACAATAGAAGCAGTGTTAAAAAGTATGGCTACATTCTATGAAAGAGAACATAGAATAAATCAAAAAATTAAGAATGCATCAACATATCCTGCTATAGTAGGAATTCTTTCTTTTGCAATGCTATTCTTATTTACTAGTTTTATAATACCTCAAATGATGGAATCTATATTAGAAATTGGGGCAGACTTGCCTTTATCAACTAAGATAATCATGGCTCTAGGAAGTTTTATGAGTAAGTGGTGGTGGCTAGTTTTAGTTTTTATAGGCATAGGTGTGTACGTTTTATTACAATATATCAAAACACCGTTAGGTAGAGATAATAAGGATAGGGTAATAAACAAAGTTCCTTTATTAGGAAAGGGTATAAATAGCATAGTTGCTATGAGATTTTCAAGGTCATTATATTTATTTGTATCAACAGGATATCCTCTATTGCAAGGATTAGATCATATAAAAGCAAGTTTAAATAATTCACTAGCTGAAAAAGCAGTAGCAGATGCTAAAGAAGGTCTTATAAGGGGAGAAACTTTAGCAGAAAATTTAGAAAAACATAACTATTTTGATTCAGTACTTATACAAATGATAGCCATAGGAGAACAAACAGGTCAGCTTGAAACGATAACTGATCAAATGGCAGAGTTTTATGAGTATGAGTCAGATATATACTTAACTAGATTAGTAGCCATGATAGAGCCAATAATGATTATAATAGTTGGAATTATGGTTGCGATATTAGTTATGTCAGTATTTTTACCAATGTTAAGTATATACGACGCTTTATAGGGAGGACAAAAGATGAAGTTATATATATCATATTATGACAACTATATATCTATAGTTGAAGGAATCTATAATAAGAAAAAAGAGCAATACAATATAAAAAATGCTAAGTTTTTATCTTCTGAAGATGTAAAAATAGATAGCAATGATAAATATAGCCTTCTTAAAGAGGCATTAAAGTTAAATGTTTCAAAAGCGAAAAGTGTAATTTTTTCTTTAAATACTAGGGATGTAATAATAAAATCCAATCACATACCAAAGGTTAGTCCAAAAGATTTAGATGGAATAATGAACAATGAAATGTATGAGATGATGTCATTAGATTATGATCAATATACATTCTCATATGAAGTAACGGACGAAAAAATTATAGATGATAAAGAATCATTAGATGTTGTTATAGCAGCTGTGTTAAATGATGAATTAGAAATAATATTAGATATATTTAAAGAGTTCAAATTAAATGTGGAACGTATAGATACTATGTCTACTTCATATAACAGATTACTTAAAAAAATTGAGTATGATGACATAATGATGCTAAATGTAGGTAGTTACGGAAGTTCTGTTAATATATATAAAGAAGATAGTTTATTTATACATGATAATATACCTGTTAGGATAAATGAACAAGCAAACTATTCTGTGGCATTAGCTTTAGTTGAGGAAATTAAAGGACTTATGAACTTTTATTCTTCTAGAAACTTTGGTAAAAATGTAGATACTATAGTTTTAGTCGGTGAATGTAATAAAAATAATTACGTAGTGGAAAGTTTCAAGGAAACTTTTAATAGTAATATAGTCATAGGAATAGAAGAATTATTTGATATAGAAGAAGATATACAAGGAGATCTTCAAAGTCATGAGATTAGTAAAGCTTGCGATATATTAGGAAGTATGTGCATTCCTAATGATAAAAAAGGCTATGCTTATATGAATTTACTTCCTCTTAGTCGAAGAAATAAACAGAAGAAGAGTGAATTATTAAAGCAAGGTATAGTTGTTGTGCCAATAGCATTAGGTATATTAGCTGCACCATATCTTATATTTGGTGCTATGGATATGAAGATAAAGCATGATACTAATTTAGCACAAAGTAAACTAGATGAAATAATAATTCAATATAAAGACATAGAAGATATTGATGATAAAATAAATAAAGCAAAAGAAGAAGTTGGTATATATGATATGTTAAGTAGCAAATCTGTAAGATGGGGAAATATTTTAACTTCAATAGATAGAAGCATTCCTTATAGAGCTGATTTGACTAGCATAGATGCATATTATGATAGTGAGTTGGTTGAAGATAAATCTGAGAAAAATCAATCAGAAAAAACATCACCATCAAAAAATGTTAATCAAGAAAATACAGAGAATACTGAAACAACTGAAGAGAAAACGGAAACTCCAGTATATAACCAAATACCGAATGTTATAGATATAGAAGGCGTTGTAAGTAGCCCTGATAAAGTAGGTCAATTTACACATAACTTAAGTAAAATGAATTATTTTAAATCAGTAAAGTTAAAAAATAGTTCAGAGGACGAGGAAAATGGAGGATATACTTTCAATATAGTTTTAGTATTGAGAGAGGGGGCAGTTTCTGGTGATTAAGGAAAAAAAGGATAAACAGAGCATATTACAAAAAGAGTTAAATGCTAAGGAAATATTAGCGGTAGCAGGTATATTCGGAGTTATTTTTATATATGGATTTTTATTTGTATATCCAAGATATACAGATTATAAAGTATCAGTAAATAACTTGAAAGATATAGAAACAAAGGTAGCTGATTATGAAAGTAAAATAAATGAAATGCCATTAAAGAAGGAAAATTTAGACAGCTTGAATAGAGAAATCAAAGTAAAGAGCAGAATATTGTCTCATAATATGGAAGATGGTATGTTTTTAATAGGACTTTCCAATCTTATGAGTGATGTTAGTGTGGATTTAATTGAGTATTCTATGGAAGAACCTATTCCATATGAAACTTTTTATGCTATACCTACTACTATATCAGTTAGAGGAGATTATAGACATATTAGAGATATAATGTACTATATGGAAGAGCAGAAGAATATGACTCAGATACTTGATTATAATATGGAAACTTATATTCCAGAGGAAACAAAGGAAGATACTACAAATAATAATCAGTCTACTATTGCTCTTGATAAAACTGTTTATTGGACTAATTCAGGAACAGCGTATCATAAGGAAAATTGTTCGGTTTTACAAGGAGAAAAGGCTGCTAATAATGGAAAGGTTTCATATGGAGCCCCTTCTTTAAGTAAAAAATCTGTAGCGTGTCAAGTTTGTAAGCCTTACACAGAAAGTCAAGTAAATGTAAATCCTAAAGAGGCAGTTAAACCTAAGTCAAATGGGACTATAGAGGCTACGTTTAAATTTATGATGTATTCTTCGGATAATCCGTTATTAGAGTTAGATAATGATAATTCTAGTAAGTGGAAGCCAGGTAAGTACAATCCATTTGCCACTACTAGCAGATAGATATAGGGGGTGATATATTGATGAGGAAAAGGTGTAGTAAGGGCTTTACTCTTATTGAAGTTATTATAGCCATTAGTATTTTAAGTGTAGTTATTGGGGTTGGATATACAGTAATAAATAAATCGAATTTTGTTGTTAAAGAACAGAATGTTATAACTAATGGGCAAATGAATACTAATTTATTAAACAAATATTTAACTAAAGATATAGAACAAACAGTAGGGAAGATTGAACCTCCTAAAAATATAACAAATGACTACCAACATGTTATTAAAACAAGCGAAGGAAACATAACATATATATTAGATAAAAGTAAGGATAATAAATCTTATAATATAATAAAAGAAAATACAGATAAAACTAAAATAGATATTGTAACAAATCAGCCTATTGGAAATGGTATACCTTTTACAATAAATCCCAATAGTTCAAATAATAATATTTATGAAGTTAAACTAGAATATAAAGAAAATAAAATTAATAAAGAATATAGATTTAATGTAGCTCCTAGGATATCAGCAGCTAATGAAGAAGTTGTACCTCCTATACCTATTGAACCTCCATCGAATCCAGATGTAGATGATGATTTTGAGGGTAATAATGGATTTATCAAATTTGGATATAGAAATAAAAGTGATAAATTGGATGGAATTTGGGTTGATGCTGGCCCACAAGGTAATAGTGCGAATAATAAAACTCCAAAACCAATAGATGTTTCAAAAGATATAGATAAACATAGTATTAATGTGTATATACGTACAGCTACTGGAAATGGAAAATTAGATGCAACTATGAATGAAAATGTTCAAAATGAACTTAAAGCTGAAATGCAAAATAATACAGTTATTAAGAAAGAACAAAATAGAATAAAAATAAGTGAATTTGGAGATGTAGACCTTACAGGGGAAATTATAATTACTTATGGTAAAAATAAAAAACAAGAGAAACTTTATATTCCACTAAAGAATGAAAATTATATATATGATATAAATACAGTATATAACGGTAAAAAGCAAGAAAGTATAGAGATAATCGGATATATAAAAAAACCAATAGGGAGCAAAGGATATGGTGAAATACTTATACAATTTGGAAAAAAAGCATAAGTCTAAATTAGAAGAGTATAAAATTAAAAATCATAAAAAAGGATTTACACTAATAGAAGTTTTAGTAGCTATGAGTATTATATCACTCATAGCTATGGCTTTTTTTACAATTTTAAATACAAGTACTAAACTCAATATGAAAAATGAAAAAGATATAAAAGCTTTAAATATAGCGCAAAGTGAAATAGAAAATTTAAGAGATCAAATCAAATCTGAGAAAAAAGAGTTTACTACAGTGGATGGTAAAGAGATAAATGTAAATAAGTCTCCCATAGATTATGATAAAATTATTAATGAAGATAAAACTTCGTACAATGTAAATTTAAAATTAGATGAAAAAAATAATTTATACACTATAAGTATAGATGTAAAATTAAATAATACATATTTTAGTAAAAGGTCGATAAACCTTATAACTCAAGTTTTTGGAAATTAGATTGGAGTGATAAGAACTTGCGAATAAAAAAGATAAAAGCTAATAACGGATCTGCATTATTATTAGCTATATTAGTAATAGCATTACTATCTATATTTATAGTAATTATAACATCACAAATAAATAATCAATTAATAAATAATAAAAATACTTATGATGATATGAAATTAAAATATGCAGCAGAAGCAGGGATAGAAAATAGCATATCTGATATAGAAAATCAGATTTATCAAATTATCTCAGGAAATAAAACATATAAATTATCAACTTCAGAAAATATATCTCATAATAAAAATGATAATTGCCCAAAGGTTGAATTTAACGACGGTGATCCAATAATAAATACAGGGGTTTATTCTGGTAATGGATTTGCGAATCTTATAGATTATGAAATGATGAAAAGAAAAGCAGATGTTATATATAATGGAAGTTTATATAGTAATTTACAATTAATAATAGGAAATGACAATACACTTAGAGATTATTATGAAAATAATATTCGCCAAGTGATTCAAGAGATAGCTGTAGGTCAGAGGATTTATGAGCAAGAAGAATTAGAAAACAATATTAATGATTTTATAGAATATATAGAAAAATTAATATTAGATATACAAAGTAAAGAAGAAGTTAGTAATTCGCAAAAAAATGTAGCAATAAGCGATTTAAATCAAATGAAAGAATATATGTTAGAAATTAAATGTAGGCTTAATATGATTGAATCAGAACCAATACAGCCAATAGAAGGTATGATTAATATACCGTACTATAGTGTTTCAACGAATAAAAAAAATGAATTAATACTAAAAAACAAAAAAAATAAACCAGTACCTATAGATATTAAATTTGACAAAAACAAAAAAGTAGAATCTATAGATTTTACAGATTTAAATAAAGAGTTTTTAGAGTCACAATCCGGTAAATACAAAATTAAATCAGATGTAGATTTTATATTTGTTAAGGATGGTAATAATTATGATATAAAAGAAAAAATAAATTCATATGAAAGAATAAATTAAAAACAGGAGAAAATCATGAACATATTTGATTTACTAAAGATAGCAATAGAGCTAGGAGCTTCAGACATACATATAACAGTAGAAAGTCCTCCAATAGCTAGAATAAAAGGAAAATTTATAAAACTAACAGATAAAATACTAAATAACTATGATACGAAAGAAATGGCACAAGAACTAGCAGGAGAAAAGAACTTCAAAAGAATAGAAGAACATGGAGAGTGCGATTTCTCAGTAGCTATAGAAAGTGGAGAAAGATTCAGAGTAAATGCATATAAGCAAAAAGGAAACTATGCAATAGCAATAAGAACAATAACATCACAAATACCATCTTTTGAAACGTTAGGACTTCCAGAAATCCTAAAAACTTTTACAGAAAAACATAAAGGTCTTGTATTAGTGACAGGACCAACTGGAAGTGGTAAAAGTACAACCCTAGCCAGTCTTATAGACATAATAAATGAAAATCAACAAAGACATATAATAACACTAGAAGACCCAATAGAGTATGTACATCATCACAAAAAAGGCTTAATAAATCAGAGAGAAATAGGTCAAGATACAGAAAATTTCAACTCAGCATTAAGAGCGATACTTCGTCAAGATCCAGATGTAATACTAATAGGAGAGATGAGAGATCCAGAGACTATATCAATAGCACTAACAGCTGCTGAAACTGGTCACTTGGTCTTCTCAACTCTACATACGGTAGGTTCAGCTAAGACGATAGATAGAATAGTGGACATGTTCCCATCAGAGCAACAACAACAGGTAAGGACTCAGTTATCAACTGTCTGTGAAGGTGTTGTATCTCAACAACTTGTTCAAACTATAGATGGAAGAAGAAGAGTTGCGGCTTTAGAGGTAATGGTATCAAATCCTGCGATTAGAAATCTTATAAGAGAAAATAAGACATATCAGATACAAAATATAATACATACAGGAAGTAAACAAGGTATGCAGTCTATGGATCAAGAGTTAGTTAATTTATATAGACAAGGTTTTATTTCCAGGGAAAGTGTGCTAAGTAGATGTACTGATTATGAGTATACTAATAGGTTAGTAGGAGAGAGATGTTAGAAATGGATATATATTTTATAATAATATCATTTATAATGGGGATAACGTTCGGTAGCTTCTTCAACGTATGCATCTACCGAATACCAGAAAAAAAATCAATAGCAAATCCACCATCGCATTGCTACAACTGCAATACGAGACTAAAATCACTAGATTTAGTCCCTATACTAAGTTGGACTTTATTAAGAGGAAGGTGTAGATACTGTGGACAAAAGATATCATCAAGATATGCACTAGTAGAGTTATTAACAGGAATACTGTTTGTATTAGTATATAGCGTGTACGGATATAATGTTATAACACTATACTATCTATTACTAGTATCGCTACTTGTAATAATAACATTTATAGATATAGACCACTACATAATACCAGATGAATTAATAATATTTGGTTCAGTATTTGCAATAATAGTCAATGCATTAGGTCAAGGGATAGGAATAAAAAATAGCTTACTAGGAGCGTTAATCTGTGGTGGAGGCATGTTAGCTTTAATATACCTAATAGAATTGATAATAAAGAAAGAAGTCATGGGTGGAGGAGATATAAAGCTCTTCGCAATGATAGGATTATTTTTAGGTGTTAAGGGTGGATTATTAACCATACTTCTAAGTGTATATGTAGGAGCTATATACGGGATAGTGACTATAATATATAGCAAGATAAAAAAACAAGAATATAACTCAATGATACCTTACGGACCATTTATATCTGTGGGTGCATTAATAGTTGTTCTATGTGGAACTAATATAATAAATTGGTATATGGGATTATTTTAATGATTAAATATGAAATGCAGGGTCAATAATTAAATTGACCCTACTATTATTTATAACCTTATGATTTATATAATAATAATTTCAATAATAATATCTCACATATGTAGCAAACAGCTATATAAAATATGTGACGAGTTAAACAAAAATAAAGTAAATGCAATAGTAATTTACATAACAACCATATCATCAATGATTTTAATTTATTATAAATATGGACTAAGTACAGAAAGTATAAAGTACTTATCACTAACCCCCTTTATAATAATAATTTCAATAATAGATTATCACACAACATACATATATGATATAACCGTACTTAGTGGTATAATAATTCAAGGTGCAATTTTTTTAATAACAATAAATATAGACACAAACCCAGTAAGCCACATATCAGCAATGATAATTGGGCTTTTTTTAGCATACATAATAGCGATTATAACAAAAGGATTAGGACAAGGAGACATAGGATTATATACTCTGTGCAGTTTTGCACTTGGACATAACTATGCAATTTATTTAATATCACTATCTTTTGTTCTAGCTTGTATATATTGTTTGTATATACTTTTACTAAAAATTGAGAAAATAAGAAAAATACCATTTGCACCATTTATATCATTAGCTACAATAACAATAATGTTGACCAATTATGATATATTAAAAATATATTTTGACATAATAAGTAACTAAAGGAGGAGACTAAAATGTACGTAGTAGTAGGGTTAGGTAATCCAGGAAAACAATATGATAAAACAAGACACAACGTTGGCTTTGAGGTTATAGATATTCTTGCAAAGGAATATGGCATATCGGTGACGAAGATAAAGCATAAGGCTTTAATTGGTGAAGGAAGAATTGGTTCTGAAAAAGTTCTGTTAGTTAAACCACAAACATATATGAATTTAAGTGGTGAAACTTTAATAGATATATATAAATACTACAAAGTAGATTTGAGCAATATAATAGTAGTGTATGATGATATTGACCTAGCTGTTGGAAAGTTAAGAATTAGAAAACAAGGCAGCGGTGGAACTCATAATGGAATGAGATCTATTACAAAGTGTTTAGGTTCTACAGATTTTCCAAGAGTGAGAGTTGGTGTATCAAAACCAATGCCAGGTCAAGATTTAGCTGATTTTGTTCTTTCAAGATTTAGAAAAGAAGAAGCTATAGATTTAGAAAATGGACTTGAAAAAGCATATCGTGCAGTAGACTGTATTATAAGAGAAAATATTGATATGTCTATGAACAAATACAACGGATAGTGAGAGGGGATTTATATATGAATGATGTTTTTGTATACCCTTTGCAAAATTCAAAAGAATATAAAGATGTAATAAATTGCATAACTAATAATAAAGGCTCATTACTAGTTAATGGCCTTTTACCAGTGCAAAAACCTCATGTTGCCTATTCTATATTCAGAGACCTATCTAGGCAGACTGTCTTTATAGCGAGTAGTGATTTAGAAGCAAAAAAGGCATATGATGATTTAAGTTTTTATATGAAGGATAAAGTAGAATATCTGGGTTACCAAGATATCTATTTTTATCATTTAGATGCAAAGGACCGAAATGAAGAAGCAAAAAAATTAAAAGTGTTATTAAAATTAGCTAAGGGTGAGGATATAATTTTGGTAACCTCTATTGAAGCTATATTAAAGAAATACATTCCTAAGGATGTTTTATTACAAAATATACTTACCTATAAAATAGGGGATAGTGTTAACTTAGAAGAACTAAGCGATGAGTTAGTTTCTTTAGGTTATGAAAGGGTTTCGAAGATAGAAGGTTTTGGACAATTTAGCATTAGGGGTGGAATTATAGATATATTTTCACTAGAATATACAAATCCAATTCGTATGGAATTATTTGATGATGAAATAGATTCTATACGAACTTTTGATGTTTTCTCACAAAAATCTATTGATAAGATTAATGAATTTTCTATAACTCCATCTAGAGAATTTATATATCCTAAAAAAACTGATGAAGCTGTTAATAGAATTAAAAATGACATTACAAAATACACTAATGAAGATGTCTCTACTGATGTAGATAATATATCTAGTAAAACGTATTTCCAAGGTGTAGAAAACTATATTGATTATGTATATACAGATGAAAATAAAAGTTTATTCACATATTTAAAAGATGATGCAATCGTATTTGTAAACGATATAAGCAGAGTTAAGGAAAGATGTGAAAATTATATAAATGAGTTTAAAGAAAATTATAAATTAAATCTTGAAAGAGGATCAGCTCTTAAGGCCCAAGGTAATTTATTATATCATTACAGTGACTTAGAATTTATAGGATCTGATAAAAAATTAGTTTTAAATACGTTACTTCCAAAGCCTATAAATGATTTTAATATAAAGTCTATTGTTAATTTTGAATGTAGAGAAATTCCTACTTTTAATGCTAAGGTGGATGTTCTTGTAGAAGAATTAAATAGATTAAAATATAACGGATATAAAATAGTTTTAGCTACTAATACTTTGGAAAGAGCTAAAAAATTAAATTCAGAGTTATTAGATTTAGGGATAGAAGCAACTATATCTGAAAGTAGAGATATAGAGATAAAATCTTCTCAAATTATAATTACATCAGCTCGTATAACTAGTGGATTTGAGTATAAGTCTATAAAATTTGCACTTATAACTGATAATGAAATGATAGGTGTTCATAAGAGAACATCTACTTCTAAGTCTAAGAAATCTAAAAAAGGCAAGAAGATTGATTCTTTCTTAGATTTAAATGTTGGGGATTATGTAGTACATGAAAATAGTGGGGTTGGTAGATATACGGGTATTGAACAAATTACTGTAAATGCTATTAAAAAAGACTACATGAAGATAGTGTATCAAGGTGGAGATAATTTATATGTACCAATAGACCAAATGGACAAGGTTCAAAAGTATATTGGTGTTGAAGAAGATAAGGTTAAGCTAAATAAGTTAGGTAGCAACGAATGGACTAAGGCAAAGGCTAAGGTTAAAAAAGAAATAGAAGATATGACTAAAGACCTTATAGAACTTTATGCTAGACGTGAAAAGATAAAAGGATATAAGTTTGAAAAAGATACTCCTTGGCAAGGTGAGTTTGAGTCTTTATTCCCTCATCAAGAAACTGATGATCAGTTAAAGGCGATAGAAGAAACTAAAAAGGATATGGAATCATATAAGGTTATGGATAGACTTATTTGTGGAGATGTTGGGTATGGCAAGACGGAGGTAGCGATAAGAGCGGTATTTAAGGCTTGTATGGAGCAAAAACAAGTTGCATTATTAGTTCCTACTACAATCCTTGCTCAGCAGCATTACAATACTTTTAAAGAGCGATTTGAAAACTATCCCATAAGAGTAGAGGTATTAAGTAGATTTAAGACTCCTAAACAACAAAAACAAATCATAGAAGATACTAAAAAAGGTTTAGTAGATGTGTTAATAGGTACTCATAGAATTGTATCTAAGGATATAAATTTACCTAATTTAGGTTTAGTTGTTATAGATGAAGAGCAAAGATTTGGAGTTAGACATAAGGAATCTCTTAAGAAAATTAAGTCAACTGTAGATGTACTTACATTATCAGCAACTCCTATACCTAGAACGCTACATATGTCTTTAAGTGGTATAAGAGATATGAGCGTTATAGAAGAACCTCCTCTAGAAAGACATCCTGTAATTACTTATGTTACAGAAGGTAAGGAAAGTATTATACAAGATGAGATTGAAAGAGAGTTAGGAAGAGGCGGTCAGGTATTTTTTGTATATAACAGAGTAGAGAATATTGAAGAGATGGCTAGTATGGTGAAAAGATTAGTTCCAGATGCTAAAGTGGCTGTAGCACATGGTAGAATGACTTCTAAGGACCTTGAAAATATAATCTTAGGATTCTTAAACAAAGAATATAATGTATTAGTTTGTACTACTATAATAGAGACTGGTATGGATATTTCTAATGCAAATACTATGATTGTATATAATGCAGATAAGATGGGACTTGCTCAACTTTATCAGTTAAGAGGTAGGGTAGGAAGAAGTTCTAGACAAGGTTATGCTTATTTAATGTATGAAAAAGATAAAGTACTTAGTGAAATAGCAGAGAAAAGATTAAAGGCTATAAGAGAGTTTACTGAATTTGGTTCAGGATTTAAAATAGCTATGAGGGACCTTGAAATAAGGGGTGCAGGGAATATACTTGGTTCTCAACAACATGGTCACATGGCTATCATAGGATATGATTTATATGTAAAAATGTTAAATGAAGCTATTAAAAAAGTTAAGGGCGAATTTATGATTGAGGATGTAGATGTTGAAATAGATTTAAGTGTAAATGCATATATACCAGATACTTATATAAGTGATGAATTGACTAAAATAGAAATGTACAAAAAAATTGCTTCTATTGAAAATAAGGAAGATATGCAAGAGGTACAAGATGAATTAGAAGATAGATTCTCTGATATGCCTAAAGCTGTTCAATCTTTACTGAAAATAGCATATATAAAGACTTTATGCAAGAAGTTAAAGATAGAAAAAATTAGACAACTTAAAGATGAAATATTATTAATTCCAACAACTAGATACAAGACAAAGGAAAAAATAGGGTATAATATTGTAGTAGAATTGGAAGAACTACTAGAGAAGATGAGTAGTATAAAATAATTTAATAATGAAGAAAGGGTGTTTAAATTTTGAAAAAGATAATGTCAGTAGCTGTATCTATCATATTAGGTATATCTATGACTGCTTGTGGGAGCAGTGTAAAAGGAGACGAAGTAGTAGCAACAATAAATGGAAAAGATATAACTTCAAGTTACTATGAAAAAACATTAGCGCTATATAAGCAATCAGTAGAATCTATGCATGGATCAACTATATGGGATACAGAAGTAGAAAAGGGAGTAAAATATAAAGACCAATTTAAAGAAATAATGCTTCAACAAATGATAGATACAGAAGTTATATATGGAGAAGCTAAGAAAGAAAATTTATTACCGTCTAAAGAAGAAGTAGATAAGAAGTTTAAAGAATTGAAAAAAAACATTGATTCTGATGAAGAGTACAAGAAGAACTTAGAAAAAATAGGAATTAATGATGAGTATTTAAAAAATCAACAAGAACAAGATTTAGCTTTACAAAATTATAAAAATAACTTTAATAAAACAACAAAAATATCAGATGAAGAAATGAAAAAGTATTATGAAGATCATGAAAAAGATTATTATAAAGATGAAGTAAGAGCATCTCATATACTAATATCTACTGTAGATAAAAATAATAAACCTCTTTCTGAAGCTAAGAAAAAAGAGGCTAAAAAGAAAGCTGAAGATATACTCAAAAAAGCTAAGGCTGGAGAAGAGTTTTCAGCATTAGCGAAAGAAAATTCTGATGATCCAGGTTCAGGAAGTCAAGGTGGAGACTTAGGATACTTTGCAAAAGGTCAAATGGTGCCTGAGTTTGAAGCAGCAGCATATGCTCTAAAAATTGGTGAAATATCTGATATAGTAGAATCTCAATTTGGATATCATATAATAAAAGTAACAGATAAAAAAGATGAGCAAACTCCTTATAAAGAGGTAAAAAATTCAATAAAAGATACTTTATTAAATGAAAAGTTTTTAAAGCAAATAGAAAAGCTTTCAAAAAAAGCTAAAGTTGAAAAAAATGAAGATGTAATAAATAAAATAAAATTATAAAATTTGAATTATTTAATTCTATTAAAAAAGCCATATATTAACTAATATATAGCTTTTTTTGTATATTTTTCTTATGATTGGTAAAAATAAGCCTAAAGTTACTAATGGAGGGATAAATTATATATGAGAGCGACTGGAATAGTTAGAAGAATAGATGATCTAGGAAGAGTTGTTATACCTAAAGAAATAAGAAAAACTTTAAGAATTAGAGAAGGAGATCCTCTAGAAATATTCACAGCTAAGGATGGAGAAGTAATTCTTAAAAAATATTCACCAATAGGAGAGTTAAATGAATTTGCACAAGAATATACAGAAACTTTAGGAGAAACTTTAGGTCATGGAGTAGTAGTTACAGATTTAGATTCTATAATAGCAGTATCTAAATTACCTAAAAAAGAGTACAAAGAAAAAAGTATAAGTGATGAATTAGAAGCATTAATAGAAAATAGAGAAGTAAAATATGCTAAGGATAGCAAATTAGTGCCTCTACATAAGGATGATGCAATGGAATATGGCAAGCAAATAGTAATGCCAATAGTTAGCTCATCTGGTGATTGTATAGGATCTATAATATTAGTATCAAAAGAAGCAAAAGAAGCAGAAGATCTAACAGAAGTAGAAGAAAAGATATTAAAAATAGCAGCTAACTTCCTAGGAAAACAAGTTCAATAATTATTTTGAAACTAAGACCCTATATTTTAGGGTCTTTTAAAGTTGTAGTAATATATTGAATATACTATTGAATATATGATATATTAAGGTTTGTTATATAAATCAAATGGAGGTCGTGTTATGAATAGTAACAAAAATAAAGACTCATTCTTAAAAGGTGCCCTTATACTTGGGATGGCAGGTATAATCGTAAAAATAATGGGTGCATTTTTTAGAATACCTCTTGGAAACTTAATTGGTGCAAAGGGAATGGGATATTATCAAGCAGTATATCCTGTATATACTTTATTTTTAACTTTAGCAACAGCTGGATTTCCAACTGCGCTTGCTAAGTTAGTTTCAGAAAAAAATGCAATTGGAGATTATAAAGGAGTACATAAAATATTCAAAGTATCATATACAGTACTGTTTATAACTGGGTTAATAGCATTTTGTATATTCTTCTTTGGAGCTCGATATATAGTTACTGCAATGAAAAACCCAGATGCATATTATGCAATGTTGGCTATTGCTCCAGCGCTTTTATTTGTGCCAATGATGTCTTCTTATAGAGGATATTTCCAGGGTAAAAAAGAAATGGCAAAGATTGCAGTATCTCAAATAAGTGAGCAATTTTTTAGAGTTATATTAGGTTTAGGATTAGCATATTTACTAATGAATAAATATGGACCTGAATTAGGAGCAGCGGGAGCCATAGCAGGTGCCACTGTGGGTTCTGTAGCGTCTACAATCTATTTAGTAGCAATATATATAGGAGAAAGAAAACAACGTAAGACGGAGAAAAAAGCTAGTCAACATTTTAAAGATGAATCTGTTAGTAGAATATTAAAGAAGCTTTTAGTAGTTGCGATACCTATAACAATAGGTGCGTCTGTTATGCCTTTAGTAGGTATGATAGATAGTATGATAGTTATTCGAAGACTTACTGAAGCTGGATTTACACCAGATGAAGCTTTATCAATGTTTGGTCAATTAACAGGTATGGCTATGGCTATAATAAATTTACCATCAGTTGTAACAATAGCTATGAGTATGAGTTTAGTTCCCTCTATATCAGAGTCTTATGCTACAGGAAATAAAGCTAAAGCTAGAAAAGACACTAAGAGTGCTATAAAAGTAACTTTATTTATAGTTTTACCAGCGGCATTTGGACTAGCAGCACTTGCAACTCCAATAATGCAACTTTTATATCCTAAAGAACCAGCAAGTATAGGAACAATATTACTTGTTCTTACACCATGTGTTGTATTCTTAGGACTAATGCAAACTATGAGTGGTATACTACAAGGTATGGGTAAACCTATAGTACCTGTTATAGCATTATGTATAGGTATGGTAGCTAAGATAGTGATAAGTTATACTTTAACAGTAATACCAGAGATAAATGTCTTAGGTTCTGCACTTGGGACAGTTACAGCATACTTAGTTGCAGCTATAATTCAAATAATTTATGTAAGAAAAGCTATGAATATAAAATTCTCACTTAAAGAATTTATTATAAAACCATTAATAACGGTTATAACAATGTTTATAGTGGTTAGATTAAGTTATGGAGTATTAGCAGGAATAATAGGTGGTAAATTAGCTACTGTTGCAGCGATAGCAATAGGTGGATTAGTTTATATAGTGGTGATTTTATTCATAGGTGGAATCAAAAAAGAAGAAATATTAACGATGCCAAAAGGTGAAAAGATTTATAAATTACTTAAAAAACTTAACCTTATGAGATAGTAAAGAGAATATATACACAAATAAAGGAAATACTTATAAATAGTGAATTTCCTTTATTTGTATTGAAATACGTATACAATTTATGATAATTGAAATAAACTAAGAGGAGTGATATTATGGGTAAGATAAGTATTGTAGGACTTGGCCCAGGAGATTATTCTCTTATTAGTCAAGGTGCACTAGAAGTATTACAATCAAGTTCAAGAATATTTTTAAGAACTGAAAAGCATCCAACTGTGGATAGGCTTAAAGACACTATAAAATATACTTCCCTAGATTATTTTTATGATAAAGAAGAAAATTTTGAAAATGTATATAGCAAAATTTCTGAATTCATTATAAACTTATCAAAAGAGGGGGATTTAGTATATGCAGTTCCAGGGCATCCAAGGGTTGCAGAAAGGACTGTAAGTATAATAGAATCAATAGCAAAGGAAAAGAATATAGAAGTTGAAACTATTGCTTCTATGAGCTTTGTAGATGCTATGTTTAACTATTTAGCAATTGATCCTGCTGATGGATTTAAGTTAGTAGATGCTTTTGAAATAGAAAATTCATACATAGATACAAATACAAGCATGATAATAACTCAAATATATGATAATTTTATGGCATCGAATATAAAGCTAAAGCTAATGGAATATTATGATTATGATCAAGAAGTATGTATAGTAAATGGTGCAGGTGTTAAGAATCTAGAGAGTAAGAAGTATGTACAACTACACGAACTTGATAGAAGTGAAAATTTATTTGATTATTTAAGTAGCTTATATATACCAAAAAGTTCTAAAAACATGTATAATACTGTACATGACTTAGAAAAAATAATGAGTACATTAAGAAGTCCATCTGGATGTGATTGGGATAAAAAACAAACCCATCAATCTCTTAAAAAATACGTTATAGAAGAAGCCTATGAGCTTTGCCAAGCTATTGATAATGACGATACAGATGAAGTGATAGAAGAATTAGGAGATATCCTCTTACAAGTAATATTCCACTGTCAAATAGGTCAACAAGAGGGTTACTTTGATCTAAAAGAAGTAGTTAATGGAATATGTACAAAACTTATACATAGACATCCTCATGTTTTTAATAATGCAGATATAGATATGGATACATTTGAAAAAACGTGGGAAGAACTAAAGCAGCAAGAAAAAGGCGAGAGTTCTATAACTGATGGATTAAAGAGAATACCAAAGTATTTACCAGCTCTTATAAAAGCAGAAAAGATTCAATATAAGGCAGCTCTTGTAGGGTTCGATTGGGACAATATAGAGGATGTATTTAAAAAAATTGAAGAAGAATACAAAGAATTACTTGACGAATGTAAAGTAGGAAATATAAAATACATAAGGGAAGAACTAGGAGATTTATTGTTTTCTATAATAAATTTAGCTAGATTCCTGAAAGTAGATCCAGAAGAAGCGTTAAATTGTACAAGCCAAAAATTCATCAATAGATTTGAATTTATGGAACAAAGTGCCAAAAATCTTAATAGAAATTTTGGAGAGATGACACTTAAAGAAAAAGACGAACTTTGGAACAAGGCGAAAGACAATAAATTATAAAAATAAGTTAAATAAAAAACTAGAATTTTTACTGAAAAATCAGAATTCTATTTTATAAACATTTTAGGAGGTAGTATCGTGAACAAAGCTGAATTAGTATCAAGAATGGCAGAAAAGAGTGAATTAACAAAGAAGGAAACAGAAGCTGCATTAAATGCTTTTATGAAATCTGTAGAGGAAGCATTAGTAGAAGGAGAAAAAGTTCAATTAGTTGGATTTGGAACATTTGAAACAAGAGAAAGAGCTGCTAGACAAGGAAGAAACCCAAGAAACCCAGAAGAAGTTATAGAAATACCAGCTTCTAAAGCTCCAGTTTTCAAAGCTGGAAAAGGTCTTAAAGATATAATAAATGCATAATTATTAAATTGATAAAGTGTGGGATAATATACCACACTTTTTCTATATAAAAATTAGTTTACATATAGAAATTAATGACTTAAATAATGAGTTAATGAATATAAATTTTATATAGATTACAATATTACATGATGTTAGGAGGAGCAACAAATGAGGTTAGATAAGTTTTTAAAAGTATCAAGAATAATAAAAAGAAGAACGGTTGCTAAAGAGGCTTGTGATAAAGGAATAGTTACTATAAATGGGAGATCAGCTAAGTCTTCATCTGAAGTTGCTATAGGAGACATATTGGAAGTTACTTTCGGAGAAAAGGTAATGAAACTTAAAATAAATGAGATAAGAGAACATGTATTAAAAAATGATGCAAAAGAAATGTTTGAGATAATAGAATAAAATAATAAACTCTTCAGTATATTTATAGTAGTATTAATAGAAATATTTACTGGGGGGATATTATGGAACATAACATAACATTAAAAGGTAGGGAAAGTTTAGTTGTTTCGGGGATAGAACACATTTACTCTTTTAATGATAAAAAAGTAGAAGTAAGAACTTCTGCAGGTGAAATGGTAATAGAAGGTGAAAACCTAGACATGAGTAAATTAAGCTTAGATGAAAATATCATAAACATAGAAGGTACTATTAATTCGATTGTTTACTCAAAAGAAAGAAAGCCACAAGAAAGTTTCTTTAAGAAGGTATTTAAGTAAATGATTCCATTTACTCAGGATGTAAGTTATTTTTATGCAACTATTTACGGTGGAATAATTATAGGTTTATTGTTTGATATATATAAAGTATTCAAAACTAATTTCAAAGTTATAAAGTATTGCTCTTTATTTTTTGATACATTATTTTGGATTTTAACTACTATAATAATATTTATAACAATAAATGCTATAGAATCTTTTGAGTTAAGATATTATCATTTTGTGGCGCTATTTATTGGTTTTATCTTATATTACAACACCATAAGTAAGTTTATTTTAACAGCAATGAATAAAGTTGTTTATTTCATAACAAATTTATTCAAGAAAACAGTAAAATACATAGTCAGTATTTCAAACAATTTGTATTACGTTATCATCTACTCATTACACTTTTTATTTGATATTATATTTTATATACCGAATATGTTTTTAGCAACTACAAGATTTGTAAAAAGAAAATCTATAGGGAAATTAAAAATTAAAAAAAGGATGTAGATGAGATGAACTTAAGAAAAAAATTTTCTAGCCAGTTTCTAGTTATAAGCATGTTTTTAGTTTTTATGGTATTTAGTTTAGCTAGTGGATTTGTATTTCAGATAACAAAAGCAAAAGAATACAGATTAGAAATAGCGAATCTAAACAAAGAAATAGATTACACTAAATCAGAGATAGAAAAGCTAAAACAGCTAGAAGATACTCAAGACTTAGAAACCGCTGCTAGAAATCGTTTGAATATGGTTAAGCCAGATGAAATAGTATATATTGATATAAAAGAAGGTGACTAAGTTGCCTTCTTTTGTGTACAATGATTTATAAACGACTAAATAAGCTTAAATTAAGTTTCAATAGATCGTAAATTAAAATGTTAAAAGGTAATGATAGGAGAAATATTTATGAAGATAGGAACTATAGATATTGGAACGAATTCAATGAGATTATTAATAGGTGATTATATAGATGGTAAGATTCAAAATAGAAAAAAACTTGTAAATACCACTAGAATTGGACAAGGTGTAGATAAAGAAGGATATATAAGTGAGGAAGCTATAAATCGTAATATAGAGGCACTTAGAGAGTTTGCTAATGTTTGTAAAGAAGAAAAATGTGAGTATGTTTATAGCATGGGAACGTCGGCTCTTAGAGATAGTAAAAATGGGCATAAGTTTGTGGAGCTAGCGAAACAAGAGACAGGAATATATGTAGATATAATAAGTGGAGAAGAAGAATCTAATTTAGGGTTTAGAGGAGTTTTAGAAGGATTGGAAAATAATGATAACATTTTGGTTATAGACATAGGTGGTGGATCGACAGAATTCATTATAGGAGATAGAGAAGGTATTAAATTTGCTAAAAGTGAAAATGTAGGAGCTTTAAGAATGACTGAGAAATTTTTAAAAGCTGACCCTATCAATGAAGATGAATTTGAAGAGATGTCAAGATTCATAGAAAGTGAAATAAATGAAACTTTAAATTATATAAAAGAAAAAGGAATAAAAAATCTTGTAGGTATAGGAGGAACTATAACTTCTTTATGTGCAATGAATCAAGAACTAGAAATTTATTCAATGGAAAAAATACATAATAGTAAAGTATGCAAAAAAGATGTAGAGCTAATTCTACAAAGTTTAAAAAACATGACACTAAGCGATAAGAAATGCTTAAAAGGGCTACAGCCTAAAAGAGCAGATATTATAACTGCTGGTGTAAAAATATTAGATATAGTAATGGAAAAACTAGAAATAGAAAATATAACCGTAAGTGAATACGATAATTTGGAAGGCTTAATGTGTCAAAAGTCAAAAAAAATGTCTTAATATTTTAGAGTTATAGAAACCCATTATGACAAAAAACAATCCCCCCTCTTTGCTACAATTTTAATATAAACAAAAGAGGGGGATCTTTATGGAGAAAAGTGCAGTAAGTGTAAAAGGGAAGAGTATAAATTTAAACTATGTAAATATAAGTAAATATATTGATTTCAATACAGTAATGTTTGCTATAATAGGTTTCTTATTAAGTAGATCTATATTGATTGGATCCATAGCTCCACTAGGTATCGCATTTTTCTTATATATATCTAGGGTAGAACGATATAGAATACCTGTATTTATATCCACATTGATAGGAATATTTTTATCTACAAATACCATGCCATATATACTTAAATATACTTTATGTTTGATTATTTTTATGGCCATTAACAAAAAAATAAAAAAGATAGATTCTATATGGAAGATATCATTGATAGGGGCATTGGTAGTACTTCCGATATCAATGGGACAAGCCTTACTATCAAGCAGTTATATCTATGATATATTAATAGCTGGTATGGAAGGTGTAATAATGTTTATTGCTGTTTATATTTTTTCATATGGGATTGGATTATTAACTAACTCAAACAGCAAAATAGAAACGAACATAGAAGAAGCAATATCTATAAGCTTACTAGTTACTTTCAGTATAATGGGAATTGGTGACTTGTCCGTTATGGGTGTATCTATAAGGGTAGTTTTATCAACAATACTAATATTAATAGTGTCTATTGTAGGTGGCTCTTCTATGGGAGCTACGTCTGGAGTTATAGTTGGGGTAGCATTTTTAATCAACAATGCAACATCAGCTATTTATATGGGTATGTTTTCTTTTGCAGGTCTTGTAAGTGGAGCATTTAACAAGCTTAATAAATATTTCTGTGTATTAGGATATATATTAAGCTGGATGATATTATATGCATATACTTCTGGAGTGGGTTCAAGTTTAACTCAAATAAGAGATATATTAATAGCTTGCTTGATTGTATTAGTCCTACCAGACAAGCTTTTTACTAAAATAGAAAAAATAATAACAACTAACGTAGGCTCAAATGAAGTTGTTAATGATTATATAATGAGAAGCAAGAGCTTAACTAATAATAGGCTTATGAACATGAACAAGGCCTATAATAGCCTAGCAGATACATTTGATCAGATAAGAGAGAGAGAAAAGGTTGTGAGCAAAAGGGATATAGCTAGTATTATAGATATGATACATAGTGATCAGTGTAAGGATTGTAGTATGAGAAGGCGATGTTGGGATTTGAAATTTAATCACACATATACATTGATGAATGATATATTAGAAAAATTAGAAGAAAATGGGGAGATAAATGGCAAGGATGTATCAAAGGAATTTATAAAAGAATGTATAAAGCCAGAAGCTGTTATCAAGTCATCTAATTATTATTATAAATTATTTGCACTAGATTATAATTGGAATGCAAAATTCTCAGAGAGTAGAAGGCTAATAGCAAATCAGATAAGAAGTATGTCTAAGGCAATAGAATCCATATCAAAAGAGCTAGAAAGTAACATAGTACTTGATTTAGAAAAAGAAAAGGATATACATGACCAGTTAGAGAGAAACAGTATATCCGTAGATAAAGTAAGGTACACGACTAAGGGTGAAGATGATTTTGAAATAACGCTAGAAAAGAAAACATGCAATAGTGGTTGTGTGTGTGAAGAGAAGTTATTAGACGTGGTTTCTGATATAATGGGAGAAAATTTATCAATTCAAAAATTTGGATGTCGTTCTTTAGGGGGACGATGTAAAGTGACATTTAGTAAAAGTCAAAATTATAAGGTCATAACAGATGTGGCATCTATGTCTAAAGATGGTCATATTCTATGTGGAGATAATTATACACACATGGATATTAGTGATAGTAAGTATATGGTTGCTATAAGTGATGGAATGGGTAAAGGTGAAAAAGCTTATGAGGAATCCTCTATAACTATTGATATACTAGAAAAAATGATGGATGCTAAAATTGAAGATGAAATAATAATAAATACTATAAATAATATGCTTTTACTAAAATCCTCAGAGGAGATGTTTTCAACATTAGACTTAGGAATAATAGATTTGAAAAAAGGGATATTAGAAACTATAAAAATGGGAGCTTGCTCTACTTATATAAAGAGGGATAAAGAAGATATTGATTTAGTTTCATCATCATCGCTTCCTGTAGGAATATTATCAGATATAAAACTAGATAGAAAGACTGTCAAAATAAAAGATGGTGATTATATAATCATGGTATCTGATGGGATTCTTGATGCAGGAAAAAATAACAATATGGGTGATAATTGGCTTATATATTTTCTAAAAAGCATAGAAACAACAAATCCTAAGGAAATTGCAAATCTAATATTAGATAGAGCGCTTGAAATTCAAGGTGGCGTTGTTGATGATGATATGACGGTATTAGTAACTAAAGTATACTCTAGCTAGTAAAAAGTAAAGTAAATATTGAGAATTAAAATAAGTTATCCACATTATATCTAAAAAATGTTGATATAATGTGGATAACTTATAAAAAAGAAATTAAACAACGTATAAATATTGAAATTACAAAGTTCGACAAAATAAAACAATATAAAGATATTTTGAATTCTGTAGAAATTATTTATAACAAAGTCATATTATCAACAATAAAGGTGAATAAATGGTTGTAAACTGTTGATAAATATAAAAAATATGTTGATAAAGTATTAAAAATTATAAAATTAAAAAAAATTAAAAATATATATACATTGAAAAAACTAAATATTTGTCGTAAATCTACCTGTGAATATGTGTATAAATATGTGGATAAGTATTTTTAATGAATTAAAGTCTAATGGTAATAGCTGAATAATATGGACTAAAAAAGCCATCCTAATATATAAGTAAATTTTATTGAAAGGATGGCTTCTTATGGGGAACAAATTGTATAAAGTAATTATACCTTTATGTATATCTATTTTTTGTACTGTAACTATGAGTGAAAAAGCTTATAGTCAAGGTATAACAAAAACAAGTAATATTGTTTTAATGAATGATAATGAAGAAAAAGAAAATCCACAGAAGGAAGTGAAGCAAAAACCAAAAATTGACTATAGTAAAACATGCTGGAATTTACAATCTCTGTACAAAGGTGATGAGCAATGGAAAAATGAATTAAAGTTCTTTACTAAAGACAGTAAAGAACTTAAAAATTATATAGGAAAAGTAACTAAATCTCAAACACATTTATCTTTTGCATTAGATATAAAAGAGAAGCTGGATATAAGAATAAATAAACTTTATGCTTATTCAAAATTAAAGCAAGATATTAATAAAAGCTCATATAAATATTTAGATATGAATGAAAATATGAATAAAGTCTATACAGATTATATGGCTATATGTTCTGACTTAGAATTAGAAATACTTAAGTTGTCAGACAAAGAATATAAGGAAATAGTATCTAACAATAAAATAAAGAAAAAATATGGAATGTATTTAGATGACATTAGAAGATCTAAAAATCATTATTTAGATGATAAATCAGAGGATTTACTTGCAAACATATCACCAATGGCTTCTTTACCAGGTAAAGTATATGAACTTTTTAGAAATATGGATAAAAAAACTAACTTAAATCCTTCTCAATATTCAATAGTTTTAGAATATGGAGATAGAAATGAAAGGAAAACTGCTTATCAAAATGAGTTTGTATCATACAATGATAATATAAATACTTTAGCAGGATTACTAGTCGGTCAAGTTAAGAAGAATGTATTTTATTCTACAGAAAGAGGATATAAGTCATCTTTAGATATGTACTTACAATCTGATGATATAGATGTTAAGGTATATGACAAGTTAATAGATACGGTGAGTAAGAATACATCAAGTTTACACAAATATGTGAGCTTAAGAAAAGAAGTTTTAAAGTTAGATAAAGTATATTATTATGATATGTTTGTACCAATAGTAGAGCCGGTAGACAACGAAATTACCTATGATAAAGGTCAAGGAATAATATATTCTGCATTATCTCCTCTTGGGAAAGAATATGGAGATGTAATTTATAAAGCATTTAATGAAAAATGGATTGATGCTTATTCTAATGATAATAAGGTAAGTGGAGCCTACTGTTTATCTGTTTATGATGAACATCCATATATTTTGACAAACTATAATAATACATTGGGATCAGTATCTACATTAGCTCATGAATTAGGTCATGCAGTATATGAGTATATGAGTTCAAAAAATCAAAATTATTTTAACTCGAATCCATCAATATTTACTCATGAAGTAGCATCTATTACTAATGAAGCATTATTATATGAAGTGCTTATAAGAAATGCTTCAAATGATAAAGAAAAAGCCTACTATATAACTCAATATTTAGATTTAATTAAAGATACGTTATATACTCAAACCATGTATGCAGAATTTGAAAAGACTATACATGAAATGGTTGAAAGTGGAGAAAACGTAAATGCACTAGTATTAGATGACATATGGGGACAACTTTTAAAAAAATACTATGGAAATGATTATGAAGTAGATCAATTAGCTAAAGTAGGTTGGTCAAGAATACCTCATTTCTATAATAGTTTCTATGTTTATAAATATGCAACTGGATGTGGAGCAGGTGTCAGCTTTGCTCAGGATATATTGACTAATGGATCTGATAACTATATAAATTTCCTTAAAAAAGGAAGTTCAGATTACCCTGCTAATCTGCTTAAAGATGCAGGAGTAAACTTAACGACAACCAAACCTATAGAAGAGACTATAAAAAAATTCGACTCTTTAGTAAAAGAATTAGAAAAGACTATGGGGAAATAATTTACATGACAAGTATAATTAGTAGTGTTAAAATATAAAAAGAAAGTCCTATATTAATAGGGCTTTTTTCTTATCAAATCTACAAATCTAGTGGAGGATTAAATTTATGCAAAAAAAAGTAAAAAAGGCTGTAATACCTGCTGCAGGTTTAGGGACTAGATTTTTACCAGCTACTAAAGCTCAACCTAAAGAAATGTTGCCTATAGTAGATAAACCAACTTTACAATATATAATAGAAGAAGCCGTAGCATCTGGAATAGAAGAAATACTTATAATCACTGGTAGAAATAAGAAATCTATTGAAGATCATTTTGATAAATCAGTAGAATTAGAATTAGAGTTAGAACAAAAAGGAAAGAAAGAATTATTAGATATAGTTCAGGGGATATCTAATATGATAAATATACATTATATAAGACAAAAAGAACCTAAAGGATTAGGGGATGCTATTTATTGTGCAAGACACTTTATAGGAGATGAGCCTTTTGCTATAATGCTTGGAGATGATATCGTAGATAACGATGTACCGTGCTTAAAGCAACTTATGGACGCATATGAAGAATATAGAACTACTATATTAGGTGTGCAAAAAGTGGATACAAAAGATACTAATAAGTATGGTATAATATCTGCTAAGCACATAGAAGATAGAGTGTACAAGGTTAAAGATTTAGTAGAAAAACCAGAACCAGGTAAAGCTCCATCAAATATAGCTATACTTGGTAGGTATATAATAACACCTGAAATATTTGATATATTAGAAGACTTGCCAGCAGGTAAAGGTGGAGAAGTTCAACTTACAGATGCACTAAAATTATTATCTAAAAAAGAAGCTATGTATGCATACAACTTTGAAGGAAGAAGATATGATGTTGGAGATAAGTTAGGATTTTTAGAAGCAACAGTAGACTTTGCTCTTAAACGACCTGAGCTTAAAGATGAATTTATAGATTACTTAAAAAAAGTTTGTGATAAATACGAAACACAAAAAAAGAAATAAATAGTACTGAGGTGAATTAAATGTCTAAGAAAACACAAAGAAAGAGAAATAAATTTATAGCAGTATCTATCGTAGTTGTTCTTGTAGCAACAAGTATGACAACCCTGTTTAGTTTATTAGCATCTATGATGTAAATAAAAGCTAGTCTTTTTAATAAAGGCTAGCTTTTATTTAGTTTCTAACCGTTAAGCTTTAGCAATGAGATTTATTTATAGACATATGGAGATATGAGTAAAGCGGATTTTTAGTATATAATCATTTTATATCAAAAATATGATCTAATAGAGTACACTAATTGATAAAAAATCATATATATGTTTACTAATTAACAAATATGATATATAATTTGCATTAATAATACTAACTAAGGAGATGGATATATTATGGATAGAAATTTAGCATTAGAACTTGTTAGGGTAACGGAAGCAGCAGCATTAGTATCATCACAGTTTATGGGAAAAGGAGATAAAAATGGTGCTGATGGAGCAGCTGTTGAAGCGATGAGAAAAGCTTTCGAATCAATAAAGATAAATGGAGAAGTAGTTATAGGAGAAGGAGAGTTAGATGAAGCTCCTATGCTATATATCGGTGAAAAAGTAGGAATGAATACAGAAGGAAGTATGGAAGTTGATATAGCAGTAGATCCGCTAGATGGAACTACACTAATAGCAAAAGGACTTCCTAATGCAATATCAGTAATAGCAATGGGGTCAAAAGGAAGTTTATTAAATGCACCGGATACATATATGAAAAAAATAGTAGTAGGACCTAAAGCTAAGGGGAGTATCGACTTAAATAAAACTCCAGAAGAAAATATAGTAAATGTAGCAAAAGCATTAGGAAAGAGAACTACACAAATGACTATAACAGTTCAAGATAGAGAAAGACATAATGATATAGTTGAAGCGGCTAGAAAATTAGGAGCTAGAATAAAAATGTTTGGTGATGGAGATGTGGCAACAGGTATAGCAACTTGCTTTGAAGAAACAGGTATAGATATGCTTATGGGTATAGGCGGAGGCCCAGAAGGTGTAATAACTGCAGCTGCAATAAAGTGCATGGGCGGAGATATGCAAGCACAAATATATCCATTAAGTGAACAAGAGAGAGTTAGGTGTCATGAGATGGGGTTCTCAGATGAAGACCTTAAAAAAGTTTTAAGTATAGATGATCTAGCAAAGGGAGATGAGTTATTTTTTGCTGCAACAGGTATAACTGAAGGTGATTTATTAAAAGGTGTAATACCAGTAGGAAATGATAAAGCTAAAACTCAATCAGTAGTTATGAGAGCTAAAACAGGAACGATAAGATTTGTTGACGCTATACATAACTTAGATAAAAGTGATATCTTAGTTGAATTAATGAAAAAATATAACATGGAATAAATGATAATTTATTTTTAAATAAGATTGTACTAAAATTTAATTTTAAGACAAAAGCTATAGATAGAATGTATCAGATCTATAGCTTTTGTTTTGTAATTTAAAGAATTTTAGAAATATAGTTTTATATAGAAAATAGGCATATAGGAGTTTAAGATGTGCAAAAATTGTACAGAATATAATGTATAAAGATTAATGTTAGGTTTATGTGCAGTTTTACTTTTTTTATTTATTGACCGTGATGTACTAGAGATGATATTATTAGAATTAATTGTAAAGTAAAACTTTTCTTTTTCACACCTTTAATTCCCTAAAAACAATAAATTGAAAATATATAAATGAGATATAGCTGAGGAGGATTTTTTTGAACTTAAATGAGATAACATTAGATGAATTGGGTAATAAAACATTACCGCAATTAAAAGATATAGCTAAAGAAATAGGTATAAAATCGATAAGTAAATATAAAAAAAGTGAACTTATTGAAATGATTAATGAGAGTTCTAATAAGAATAACGTAGAAAAGATAGAAACAAACATAAAAGAAGAAGTTAAAGAAGAGAAGAAAAGTATTTCAGATAGTACACCAACAGAGCGCAAATATGTAGAGACTAAACAAGAAAACAAAACTTATGTCAAGCCTTATGAAAATAGATATCCTCGTACTAATGAAAATAGATATCCAAGAAATGATAACAGACAAACAAATTATGAAAACAGAGGATCTGGAATAAATAATGGAAATTTAAGAAATGATAACAATAAGAATAACTATGCTCCAAAGGTAGTGGATGAATCCAAAATAGTAGATGAGTTTAATACATCAAAAGAGGATGAAGTAATGGGAGTTCTTGAAATTTTACCTGATGGGTTTGGTTTCTTAAGAGGTTCCAATTATTTATCTACAGAAAATGATGTGTATGTATCGCCTTCTCAAATAAGAAGATTTAATATGAAGACTGGAGATAAGATAAAAGGTATAACTAGACATCCAAAGACTGGTGAAAAGTTTAGAGCACTTCTATATGTTCAAAAGGTAAATGATGAAAATCCAGATACGGCAATACAAAGAAAAGCATTTGAATTATTAACGCCAATTTACCCAGAGGAAAGATTAACATTAGAAAGAAGTCAAAATGATGTAGCTACGAGACTTATAGACTTAGTATCTCCTATAGGTAAAGGTCAAAGGGGACTAATAGTAGCACCTCCGAAGGCAGGTAAAACGAGTCTTCTTAAAAATGTGGCAAATAGTATAGCAAAAAATCACCCTGACGTTGAGCTAATAGTGCTTCTTATAGATGAAAGACCAGAAGAAGTTACAGACATGAGAGAATCGATAAATGGAGATGTTATATATTCAACATTCGATCAAGTATCAAGCCATCATGTTAAAGTCGCAGAAATGGTTTTAAATAGGGCACAAAGGTTAGTTGAACATGGTAAGGATGTTGTAATATTATTAGATAGTATAACAAGACTTGCAAGAGCTTATAACTTAACTATATCTCCTACAGGTAGAACTTTATCAGGAGGACTTGATCCAGGAGCATTACATGGACCTAAGAAATTCTTTGGAGCAGCGAGAAATATAAGAGGTGGTGGGTCGCTTACAATACTTGCTACAGCATTAGTAGAAACTGGTTCAAGAATGGATGATGTAATTTTCGAAGAATTTAAAGGTACTGGTAATATGGAATTAAATCTAGATAGAAAATTAGCTGAAAAGAGAATATTCCCAGCTGTAGATATATACAAGTCTGGAACTAGAAAAGAGGACTTATTACTTACTGATCAAGAAAAAACTGCTCTTTGGAGATTGAGAAGAGAAATGAGCAATAATTCAATACTAGAAGTCACTGATAAGGTGATAGAACTACTGAAAAGAACCAAAAATAATGATGAATTTGTAAAATCAATAAAAGCACTTTAAAGTATATAAAAACTGCTTGTACCGATAAAAAACATGTGTTATAATAGTGTAGTTGATAATGCAAAACTAAAAATTAATATATTTAATTTATAAAATAAAGAGAAGAGGTGAATCGAATGCAAAAGGATATACAACCAAAATACGAAGCTGTAGAAGTACGTTGTGCTTGTGGAAACACATTCAAAGCTGGTTCTGTTAAGGACGAGATAAAAATAGAAATATGTTCTGAGTGCCATCCTTTCTATACTGGAAAGCAAAAGAATATAGAAGCTGGTGGAAGAATAGACAAGTTCAAAAAGAGATTCCAAATAGGTTAATCTTTATAAATGTGGAGTTGGGCAGCCAACTCCTATTTTATTGAAATAAATTATGAAAATATTAATTAAATTGACATAAATGTAGAAATTCTAAGCAGTAGGGGGGTACTAAAAATGTATAGACCAGTCAATCATGGATACATAGAAGCTGTGATAGGACCTATGTATAGTGGTAAAAGTGAGGAACTTATAAGAAGGATAAAAAGAGCTAAAATAGCAAAACAAAATATTGTTGTATTTAAGCCTAAAATAGACGACAGATATAGTAAAGAAGATGTCGTTTCTCATAGTGGAGACAGTGTTAATGCCATACCTATAAATAGTGCTAAAGAAATATATAATTTTATTGATAATAAGACTCAAGTTGTAGGTATAGATGAAGTTCAATTCTTTGATGAACAAATTGTGGAAATAGCTGTAGATTTAGCTGATAAAGGGATACGAGTAATAGCAGCTGGATTAGATATGGATTTTAAGGGCGAACCTTTTGGTCCGACGCCGAAGCTTTTATGTGTTTCAGAATTTGTAGATAAAATACAAGCTATATGCTCTGTTTGTGGTCAACCAGCTACAAGATCGCAAAGATTAATTAATGGAGAGCCTGCAAGATATGATGATCCTATAATACAAGTAGGTGCTGTAGAAAGTTATGAAGCTAGATGCAGAAAATGTCATGTTGTATGTAGAGATGAAAAATAATTTGAATATAATCAACCTACCCTTTAAAGTTTCACTTTAAGGGGTGTTTTTGTATTATAATAAAATGAGAGAAATAAAAGTCTGAACTTAAGAGGTGAGTATATGAAAAAACAATCTGTTGGGGGACAGGCTGTAATCGAAGGTGTTATGATGCAGTCTAAAGAAAAAAGGGCAATAGCTGTTAGAAAAAGCGATGGAGAAATAGTAGTAAGAAAAAATAAAATAAAAAGTTGGATAAATGAGAAGAATATAAATAAAATCCCTTTTTTCAGAGGTTCATTTGTATTAATTGAAACAATGATAGAAGGTGTTAAGAGCTTAAATTATTCTTCAGAATTCTTTTTAGATGAAGAAGAAGAGGATGCTTTTGATAAGTTCATAAAAAGAATATTTAAAGATAAAGCGAATGATGTAATAATAGCAATATCTATGATAATAGCTTTCGTACTATCGATAGGACTATTTGTATTGATTCCTACAGCAGTTGGTGGTGCATTTTCAAAAGCAATAAATAATGATTTTTTATTGAATTTAATAGAAGGTGTAATTAGAATTTGTATTTTGTTTGGCTACATAGTATTAATTTCAAAAAGTAAAGATATAGAAAGAGTATTCCAATATCATGGAGCAGAGCATAAATCTATATATTGCTATGAAAATAATTTAGAACTTACAGTAGAGAATGCTAAGAAGTTTGGCAGATTACACCCTAGATGTGGTACTAATTTCTTATTTATAGTTATGTTTATATCTATAGTACTATTTTCTTTTTTCGGATGGCCTAATCCTGTACTTAGGATAGTGATGAGAATAGTAGGTATACCTATAGTAGCAGGAATATCTTACGAAATAATAAGATTTCTTGGGAAATATAATAATAAATTTACTAAAATTGTCGCATATCCAGGTATGATGTTACAAAATTTCACAACTAAAGAACCGGATGACGAACAATTAGAAGTGGCTCTAGCTGCTTTAAAAGCTGTAATAGATTAAAAATAGAGGAGATAATATGACGATAAGAGATATAATCATTAAATACTCGGAAGAGCTTAAAGAAATGAGTGATACTCCAAGGCTAGATGTAGAAATGATTCTTCAAAAAGCTCTTGGAGATGTGGACAGAATTTATATTCATATAAATTTAAATAAAGAGCTAAGTGAGGAACAGTATGATTTATTTTTAGAATTAATAAAAGATAGATTAAACGGCAGACCGATTGCTTATATAGTGGAAAATAGAGAATTTATGGGATTAGATTTTTTTGTAAAAGAAGGTGTTCTAATTCCAAGACCAGATACAGAACCTTTAGTAGAAGAGCTAATAGAGATTTGTAAAATGAAAAATGAAGTGGACATACTTGATATAGGGACTGGATCAGGTGCTATAACAATAAGTTTGGCTAAATATATAGAAAAATCTAAACTAACATCTTTTGATATATCAGATATACCATTAGAAGTTGGTAACAAAAATGCTATAAGTAATGGTGTTGACCATAAAATAGAATTTATAAAATCTGATTTATTTAGCGCAATAAAAAATAAGGATATAAAATTTGATATAATAGTATCTAATCCTCCATATATTCCAAAGAGAGATATGGATACACTGCATACACAAGTAAAAGACTATGAACCATATAATGCACTAGAAGGTGGAGAAGATGGATTAGATTTTTACAGAGACATAACAGAACAATCTAAGGATTATTTAAAATCAAATGGTATATTAGCTTATGAAGTTGGTCATGATCAAGCCAAAGAAGTTTCAGAGATTATGAAGAATAATGGATACACTAAAATATATACAAAGAAGGATATTCAAGGTATCGATAGAGTTGTTATAGGCTTTAAATTATGATATAATGAAAAATTGATATGATACAATAGATGAGGTGAAAAAGTATGTTAAAAAAATTAGAAGTATTAGAGGATAAATATAGAGATTTAAATGAAAAAATAAGTAATCCAGAAATAATAAATGATCAAAAAAATTGGCAAAAATTCATGAAGGAACAATCAGATTTAGAGCCTATAGTAATGAAGTACAGAGAGTATACAGATGTATTAAATAGTATAAAAGAATCAAAGGAAATTCTTCAAGAAGAATCTGATGAGGAATTAAGAGAGTTAGCTAAAATGGAATTATCTGAAATGGAAGAAAAAGTAGAGCCATTAGAATCAGAACTTAAAATATTACTATTACCTAAGGATCCTAATGATGACAAGAATGTTATCGTTGAGATAAGAGGTGGAGCTGGTGGAGATGAAGCAGCTTTATTCGCAGGAAGTTTATTTAGAATGTATTCTAGATATGCTGAGAGAAGAAGATGGAAAATGGAATTACTAACTGCAAGTGATACTGGTGTTGGTGGATATAAAGAGGTATCTTTCCTGATAAAAGGTAAAGGTGCATACTCAAGACTTAAGTATGAATCAGGAGTTCATAGAGTTCAAAGAATACCTGCTACTGAATCAGGAGGAAGAATCCATACATCAACTGCAACAGTTGCTGTTTTACCAGAAGTTCAAGATGTAGAAGTAGAAATAAATGCAAATGACTTAAGAATAGATGTTTTCCGTTCTTCAGGAAATGGTGGACAAAGTGTTAACACTACTGACTCTGCAGTTAGGATAACTCATATACCTACAGGAGAAGTAGTATCTTGTCAAGATGGAAAGTCTCAATTAAAAAATAAAGAACAAGCTTTAAAAGTATTAAAAGCTAGACTTCAAGATAAAGCATTAGCAGATCAAAATAAAGATATAGCAGCTGACAGAAAGAGTCAGGTTGGTACAGGTGATAGATCTGAGAGAATAAGAACTTACAACTTCCCTCAAGGAAGAGTAAGTGATCATAGAATAAACTTAACGTTATATAAGTTAGATTCATACTTAGACGGAGACATCGATGAGATGTTAGATGCTTTAATCACTGTTGATCAAACTGAAAAAATGTCAGCAATATAAATCCCTATTAATTAGGGATTTTTCTATAATATAGAGAATTATATTTGATTTTAAACTACTAATAAATATAGCTCTCTATATTTAAACAAAATTACATTTAAAAATCTTGAGTAAGGTTTTGTTACAATAACTTTCGGGAATGTTACAAATTAACTATGTATATAATGGATATATATGGTTAAAAGGAGGGAGAGTTATGATACTTAAAGTAACGCTAATTGGACTTTTAGCAGGTGTCATAGGAACAGGAGTCGGAGGAGTTGTATCGGCACTTTTCAAGAAAAATGTGGACAGATATCTGAATTTCTTTATGGGGTTATCTGGGGGAATAATGCTAGCCGTAGTTGTTTTTGATTTAATGAAAGAATCTATGAGTCAAATGGGAGTAATCTATACTGTAATATTTACATTTGTAGGTGTACTCTTAACAATGTACATAAAAACTAAATTAGATGTATCAAAAGATATGAAGTCAGGGTATCTTATATTTATAAGTATATTACTTCACAATTTACCAGAGGGATTAGCCATAGGATCATCTTTTATGTCTACAGAAGCTTTAGGAATAACGCTTGCTCTAGTAATAGGGATACACAATATACCAGAAGGATTGGCCATGGCATTAAGCTTGTTTGGGACAAAGATGAAGACTTGGAAAGTAATTTTATTTACAATAATAGCAGGAATACCTATGGGTATAGGTAGTTTTTTAGGTGCATACTTTGGGGGAGTTTTTAGTTCTCTAATAGGTGTATTTCTTGCAATAGCGGCAGGTACAATGATGTATGTTGTTTTAGAAGAAATATTCCCTAAATCAAGAAGCCTATATTGTATAACTGGTTTTTTAGTAGGGACATTTATTGTGAATTGCATCTAAATTAAAAATGAAAGTAGGTATACAGAAGATGAAAACTATGATAAGTAGTATTGATATAAAGGATATAAACTTAAAAGAATTAAAAAAGCACGCTAAATTATTAAGTGAAGGGAAAACTGTAATATTTCCTACTGAAACAGTTTATGGTTTAGGTGCAAATGCATTAGATGAAAATGCAGTTAAAAAAATATATGAAGCTAAGGGTAGACCAAGTGATAATCCACTTATAGTACATATTTACGATAAAGAAGAAGTATATGAGTTAGCCAAAGATATAAATGAAAAAGCAGAAACTGTAATGGAAAAATTTTGGCCAGGTCCTATAACTATAATTTTAAATAAAAAAGATATAGTACCTAAAACAACTAGCGGTGGATTAGACACAGTTGCTATAAGGATGCCTTCACATAAAATAGCAAGAGAAATAATAAAACAAGCAGGAGTTCCAATAGCAGCACCTTCAGCTAATATATCAGGAAGACCGTCTCCTACAAAAGCTAAGCATGTTCAAGAACAAATGAATGGTAGAGTAAGTGGTATTGTATTAGGTGGAGACAGTAACTTTGGAATAGAGTCAACAGTTTTAGATCTTACAGGAAATATTCCTATGATATTAAGACCAGGTAGCATAACAAAAGAGGATTTAGAATGTGTACTTGGTAAAGTAGAAATAGATCCATCTTTAACTAAGAAAGAAGACAATAAAAAGGCAAAGGCTCCAGGGATGAAATATACTCACTATTCTCCCGATGCAGATGTTTATATAGTGTCAGGAATCGAAGAAAATGTTATAATAAAAATTAATAGCTTGATTAAGGCAAATTCTCAAAATGGACTAAGAACAGGGGTAATGTGTTTAGATAAAAATAAATATAAATACAACTGTGAGGTTTTATCTTTAGGAAGTACTTTAGAAGAAGTAGCAAGTAATTTATTTGATACTTTAATACAAATGGATAAGCAGAATATAGATGTAGTATATTCTGAAGAATTTGAGCCTACTGGATTAGGTCAAGCCATAATGAATAGACTTATTAAATCTGCTGGATATAAAGTAATAAAAGCATAATATTTACTAGTAAATATATGTCTAAATATATTATAATATAAAATGGAGGGCTACATACATGAAAATAGGACTAGGAAGTGACCATGGAGGATATAATCTAAAGAAAGAAATTGCAAATTATTTAAATGAAAAAGGAATCGAATATGTTGACTTTGGACCTAATAATTCTTTAGAATCAGTTGATTATCCTATATATGGAGAAACAGTTGCAAATGCAGTGGTAAAAAAAGAAGTAGACTATGGTATACTTTGCTGTGGAACAGGTATAGGAATATCTCTAGCAGCTAACAAGGTTCCTGGAATAAGATGTGCAGTAGTATCTGATGTATTTTCAGCAAAAATGTCTAAAGCTCATAATGATGCAAATATGCTTTCATTAGGAGAAAGAGTTTTAGGAAGAGGACTAGCTTTAGAAATAGTTGAAGCGTGGATAAATACAGAATTTGAAGGCGATAGACACTCTAAAAGAGTTGATATGATAAAAGCAATAGAAATGAAGCACAGTAAGTAGGAGGAAAATAAAAATGAATAAAGTAATAATAACAGATCATCCGTTAATACAACATAAGTTAACATTAATGAGGGATAAAAACACTGGTTCTAAAGATTTCAGAGAACTTTTAACAGAAATAACTATGTTAATGGGATATGAAATAACAAGAAATGTACAATTAGAAGATATAGAAATAGAAACACCAGTAGTTAAGACAACATCTAAAGTTATAGCTGGTAAAAAATTAGGAATAGTTCCTATATTAAGAGCTGGACTTGGAATGGTAGATGGATTAGTAAGTTTAATTCCAGCAGCTAAAGTTGGACATATAGGATTATATAGAGATCCTGAAACTTTACAACCTGTAGAATACTACAGTAAGTTCCCGCAAGATATAGAAGAAAGAGAAATGATAATAGTAGATCCAATGCTTGCTACAGGTGGATCGGCGATTGTTGCTATAGATGTACTTAAAGCTAAAGGGGCAAACTCTATAAAGTTAGTTAACTTAGTTGCTGCACCAGAAGGTATAGCAGAAGTTCAAAAATATCATCCAGATGTAGACATATACGTTGCAGCTGTTGATGAAAAATTAAATGATCATGGATATATAGTACCAGGATTAGGTGATGCAGGAGACAGATTATACGGAACAAAATAATCAATTTGATTTGGGGGAGGGTCTATAAAAATATAGATTCTCCCTTTTAATTAATGTTAATTTCAAGAATATTTAGTAAAAAGACAATATAAATTAAAATTTATCAGAAAGAGGTATAGATTATGAGGCCATCATGGGATGAATATTTTATGGAAATTGCAGAAGTAGTTAAAAAAAGATCTACATGTACTAGGAGGCAAGTAGGTGCAATTTTAGTAAAAGATAAACAGATATTAACTACGGGTTATAATGGTTCACCCAAAAATCTAGAGCATTGTGATAAGACAGGATGTAAAAGACAAGAATTAAATATACCTTCAGGTCAACGACATGAACTTTGTAGAGCATTACATGCAGAACAAAATGCAATAATACAAGCAGCTCATAATGGAGTAGGGATAAATGGAGCTACATTATATGTAACAACAAGACCATGTGTATTGTGCGCTAAGATGTGTATAAATGCGGGCATAAGGAAAATAATATACAAGGGTGATTATCCTGATGATATGTCAAATGAAATGTTAGAAGAAGCTAGTATAGAAATGATAAATTTTAAATAACCATATAATTTAAGATAAATCATAAAAAAATAAAATAAATGTCACTTTAAAATTCAAATTAATTCAAAAAAATCAGTTTATTCAAAAAAATATATAAAATTTCTTTCAAAAAAGTATAAAAAGTGGTAATATATATTTTATTTAAAAAAATTTAAAATTTCTTTCAAAAAAGTATAAAAATTAGTTTTATATATTTTATCAAAAAAATATATAAAATTTCTTTCAAAAAAGTATA
>NZ_JBXKIW010000073.1:0-66312 GCF_056995035.1 Romboutsia sp.
TAATGAATAATCTACTAATGATACCTCTATGCCTATTAAACATCCTTTTATTTCTCTATGATTTATACGAAGTATCTTTAAAAGATTTTCTTCATGTTGTGTACTTAAATCTCCCACAAATTTATCACACTCTTTAAAATCAAAAACTGTAACACTCCCTGGATCAATCTCAAGGCAAGTGCTATCAACTATTATTACAAAATCTTCTTTTTCAATATTTATTAAGCAATACATAAAATCTGTTTCACCTATTATAACTTCTATATCTTTACTAAGACTTTTTATTTCATTTTCTATTTTATCTACAACTTTAACTCCAACACCATCATCACCTAAAAGTATATTTCCTATTGCAAAAACTTTAATCATACTATTTTTATAGTAATAGGAGAATATTTATCACTAGTTATATGAGCTGCACAAGTAAGACATGGATCAAATGATCTTGCTATTCTTCCTATTTCAACTGGATTTTTGACATCTTGTATATAAGTTCCAATAAGTGATTTTTCTAAAACTCCTTTTACACCATTATCATCCATAGGTGATAAATTCCATGCTGATGGAGTTATCATTGTATAGTTTTTTATAACCTTATTTTCAATAGATATCCAATGACCTAATGCTCCTCTTGAAGCACCTGTAAGACCTACTCCTTCTGCTTTGTCTGGCATATCATACTGTTCTTGTTTTGCTTTTCCTAATTTTACAATAGTTAAAAGTTGTTCTAAAACTCCACATATTTTTTTTGCTTCTAAAGCTCTTGCTACTATTCTATCCATTGTAGAAATTCCATTATTATAATTTCCGCTTAAAGTCATTCTTGCTAATGGCCCAACTTCTATACACTTTCCATCATATCTAGGTGCTGTAACCCAACTATAAGCATTAGGTTTATACGGATTTGGATTTGGTGGTTGGTCTGTTGGAGTTAATATTTCATTATTTGCATTAAACCAAGCATGAGTTACACAATCTGTTATTTTACTTATATCTACATTAGATTTAACATTATCTATTAATATAGCTGAATCACAATATCTCATTGAGGAATCTTTATAATTATCAAATAAACCATAATCCATTAAATTTCCATATCCTATACCATTTTTAAAATAATCACTATAATAATTAGATATGTTATATACATCCTCAATTAAATTATTACTTATAAATTCTTTTATTTCACTTAGTAAGGATTTTACTTCTTCAAACTTTTTTATATTCATATCAGTAGTTGTTCCACCTACAAATATTCCATGATTATGTGGTGCTTTTCCTCCAATTACTGCTAATGCCCTATGAGCATTACTACTTTGAAAAAGGGATTTTTCATAATCTTTGCTTATTTTATCATTTATGTCTTTTGGTAATCTAAAATCACTTTTATAATCTTTATGAATTGGATTTATGTTAGGTAAGTCTACATAATCGGGTATGCTAAATTGATAAAAATGTCTTAAATGATTTTGTAAAAATTCAAAACCATTAGTTATTTCTCTTATAATTCTTCCATTTTCATCTGGAATAATATTTAGCGCTTGCTCTAGCGCAAGGCTTGAAGTAAGGGTATGATGAGTTGAACAAATACCACATACTCTTGATGTTAATCTTATCGCATCAAGTGGAAATCTTCCCTGAAGCATCTTCTCAAATCCTCTAAACTGCATTCCACCGCATTTTGCATCGATTACTTTATTACCTTCTATTTCTACTTCTATTTCTAAAAAACCACTTACTCTTGTAACTGGATCTATAACAATCTTTGCCATAATATCGCCCCCTAATATCTAACAGTTGGTTGCATAGTATCTGGAAATCCTTGTGCAGCACAACCTATACAAGTTGTGTTGTTTCCTATAGGCCAATTATCTGTATTGTTCCATCTTCCTATAGGGCAATATGTTTTTGTAATAGGGCCTCTGCAACCTAACTTAAACATACATTCCAACTGTCCAAATTTATCTGCAAATTGCTTGTTATCAAAATAACCTCTACGAGGACAATTGTCATGAATAGTATGCCCATAAAATACTATAGGTCTACCATCTTCATCTAGTTCAGGTTCTCCAAAGTATATAAGATGCGCTATTGTAGCTGTTACTGTACTTGGATGAACAGGACATCCAGGAATTTTTATATTTTTTTTATTTAACTCATCTAAAAAATAAGAAACTGAAGTACCTAATGAAACATTTGGATTTGCAGCTGTTGGACCACCATAAGATGCACAAGTTCCAACAGCTATAATATACTTAGCATATTTTGCTGCAGTACTTACAGCTTCCATAGCTGTTATTGCTTTTCCTTTATATTTAGCAATTATATTAAATAATCCATTGTCTTTAATAGGTATTGCACCATCAACTAAAAGTATAAATTCAGATTTTAAAGTTTCTAAGAATTGTTCATATGCTCTTTCTCCTTCAGCTGCCATTAAACTGTTACTAAATTTCAAATTCACCATTTCTTTTAGAAAATACATAACATCAGGATCTCTTGCATTAAGAAATGAAATTATCTCTCCTGCACACCCTGATGTTTCTAGCCATATAACATTAACTTTTTTAGCTTTATTATCTTTTATTTCTTCTATTGCTCTTTCTATTAAAGAATTTTGAATACCATCTTTATCTCTCAACGCACATCTTTTCTTTTTCAAATTTTATCACCTCACTCTTTAAGCTTACCTACTACTGGTAAATCCTTAATATACTTAAGCTCAGAATTATGACAATATGCAAATTCTTTTGTATAATCCTTTCCAGCTACTAATCCAGCATGCGTTCCTCCTCCCCATGATGCTTCATAGCTAACGTCATATATAACTCCATTTATTGCAATGTAAGCATCTTTTCCCTTGCTTCCATCATATTGAGCTAATTCTTCTAATGTAAATTCTCTGCCTGTAGTTTTTTCACTATTATTTTTCTGATTTTGTAATTCTTGTAATTGTCTTTTTAGATGTGTTAGTTGATTTTTATAATAATATTTTTGATGTGGATGTATACTATAATATATAATATTTTCTGTATATTTTATCATGTACTTAAGTTGGTTAATTCTTAAGTCTCTTTGACTTGTCATAATAATACCTCCTTAATAATTTATCAAAACTTAAAATAAATCATCTATAATATATATGATTAAGCATTATAAAATAAGACAAATAGGCTATCAAAATTTGATAGCCTATTTGTCTTATTTTATAATTTTATTTTTGAGCATCTAGTACAGTTGTATAAATATAGTTATATAAACTTCCATGTCTTAATTCATCAGTCAATATATTAAACACTTTGTCCCTAAAGTAAAGATTTGGCATTCCATTCATTATTTCTCTGTATCTTTTAACTGCATTTAATTCCCCATTTAAAGCCTTAAGTATTCCCTCTACAAAATTTTCTGGTGGTACAAATTCTTCTTCTACTGGTTTTGCATCCATTCCTGTTAGTTGTTTGTACATTTTCTTATACATTTTATTGTGAGATATTTCATCATCTCTTATAGATATTATAGTATCTTTTATGCTCTTTACTTGAGATTTTGTTAGTATATCTGTTGGAATGTTATTTATTAGCCATTCATAAAATAATGCGTCAGATTTTTCACCTTCTACAGATTGTTGCATTAGATTTATTGAGTTCATAAATGATTGTGATGTTGGATAATTATAATTAAACATTAAATTTCCTCCCTATTATAATATATTTCACTATAATATTATTCAGCTTATGACATATTTGTTCCTATTTTTTAAATTATTTAGATTTTATCTGTTCAAAATAATTTAATCCATAAATAGAAATTAAATGTAATTATTCTAAAAAGGTTACAAAATAGTTACATTCATGTATAATAGTAGATGTAAGTAAAACACAACAAACAAATGTATGTGCGACAATACTTAGACCTAAGGGGTGACTTTATGAAAAAATTATTAATAACTGCTTTAGCTTGTGCGTCATTAATCTCAATTACAGGCGTTAATGCATTTGCAGTAGAAAATAGTAAATCAAAAATTATGTCTTCTAATAATCTCGCAGCTACTAAAAATATAAGCATAAAAACAACTCTTACAGCCAAAGCGACTGCATATGCAGGAGATACTATAACTTCTACAGGAACAACTCCTAAATGGGGAACTATTGCCGTGGATCCAAAGGTCATACCTTATGGAACTAAAGTCTATATACCCCAGTTTGACAAAATATTTGTCGCCGAGGACTGTGGAAGTGCTATAAAAGGAAATAGAATAGATATTTTTATGGATACCGAAGCTCATTGTAATGAATGGGGAGTTAAAAATATAGAAATTAAAATATTAAATTAATATATATAATAAAAGGATAACATCTTATCTAAAAATAAGATGTTATCCTTTTTAAATTTAACTATACTTTTATTGATGTGTATATGTCTGAAAATTCTATATCAATAGTTTCTACATATCTATTATACTTAATTGGCTTTTTATGATTTCCCTCATTCCTACATATATTTATAGGTAATTTTATTGTAAACTCACTGCCTATACCTTCTTTACTATGTACATTTATACTCCCATTATGTAAATCTACCAATGATTTAACTATAGATAAACCTATTCCACTACCTTCGCTTAGCTTCGTTATCCTATTATTAATTTGCTTAAATAATTTGAATACATCATCTAGCTTATTTTCTGGTATTCCTACCCCACTATCTTTTACTTTTATATATAAATCTTCTTTTTCAAAGTTTAAACTAACTTCTATGCTTCCTTTTTCTTTATTATATTTAATAGAGTTAGAAAGCAAATTAAGTATTATTCTTTCCATTTTTTCTAAATCAAAAGCCATAACTCTTTCTTCTGAGTTAGTATCAAATATTAATTGTATATTTTCTTGATTGGCATAATACTGAACTGAATTACATATATTTTCAACAAACTCAACTATGTTATAATTTTGTGGATTGTACTCTAAACATCCCGAGCTAAGCCTTGTACTATCTATCAAATTATTTACCATTTTTAAAAGTCTATATCCATTTTGTTTTATTATCTTAGTGTAGTTCTTATAATCAATACTATTTTCGCCTCTATCTATCATAAATTCAATTAGTTGAATTGAGCTAAATATAAGATTTAGAGGTGTTTTAAATTCATGAGATAAGTTAGCAAAAAACTCCATTCTAAGTCTTTCAAATTCTAGTTCTGCTTCTTTTCTATGAGATATATCCCTTGATATACCTAATACGCCTCCTACCATTTGATTTTCATCCACAAAAGGAACCTTTATTGTTTCAAAACATGTAGTTCTTCCATCATTAGATACCCATGAGTGGGTAGATATGGATGGCTTTTTAGATTTCATTATTTCCTGGTCTTCAAGGTAGTATTTTTTTATCTTTTCATCTGGTGTACTTATATCTTTTTCTGTCTTACCTATTATATCTTCTTTCTCTAAGTTTCTATTTTTTGCAAATACTTTATTACAATGTCTAAATATGCCATTATTATCTTTGTAAAATATACTATCTGGTATAGTATCACTTATTAATTCTAGTATCTTAGCATCAGATATAGTATTAGTTATATGTTTTGTTTGTCTTAATGTGTTTATACAAATTCCAATGGTTCCTAGTATATCACCATTCTCATTTTTAATAAGCTGATTTAACCCATCATAACATTTTTCATTAAAAAATGTTAAAGCCTCTATACTTTCTTCTTCCATATTTAATAATTTTTTATCAGAAGCCACAAAAACATTTGCTACTTCCTCGGGAAGCACTTCAAAATCATTTTTTCCTATTAAATTAGGCTCATTAGCATTAGGATATAATTCTGATTTCATGTTTGTATATACATAGCGTCCTAATGCATCTTTACACCATACATATGCATCCATTTTCTCTAATAAAATTCTAATATTTTCATCTAATTCTATTTTTTTTGTGAACCAAATTATGTATTTATTCTCTGATATGCAATTTATATCTATTTGATAAAAAGATTCTAGAGTCTGTACAAAATCTACTAATGTAGTTTTTTTATCTTTATCTAAATTTTCTATTATGGAATTTAAATTATCATATTCTTCGTTGTCTATTTTATATGTGTAATTTTCTTTAATTTCTTTATTACTAATCTCCCTTAATTTTTCATTTATTCCTAATACAGTTATATCAAAGGCTTTTTCTTTCTCATATTTTACAACGTTGACCCACATACATGGTATAGGACTATTAAAAAGCATTTTTAAGTAATCATCTCTTTCTAGCATAAGACCTCCTATTACACTAATACATTCTATATTAATTATAATACATAGCAGTATAAAATGGGATTTTTTGTATTAATTCATATTTGAATATATACTTTCCACTATTCATGTCTAATATTTGCATTCAAAATTAGCAAATGATATAAATCTGCATACATTTTATTATAGAAGCATATATACTGCCATAAAATTTAAACACAAATGTGACTTCACTAAAAAATATCTAAATACTTTAGAAAATTCACTTTCTGTTATTAATGTAATGGATAATATGTATAAGCCAATAGGATTATCTTATCCTGCTAATAGCAATAGGTAACTAAAAATAGACTTAATCCTAATGGCTAAGTCTATTTTGTAATTACTATGTAATTTATAATCATTAATTTATATAAAATAATTCAATCTATTACTTTATGTTTTTAATATTATAAGTCAATCCCATTTAATAAATTTTTAAGAACTTTCAACTCTTCATTAGTTAAAGTGATTCCTTTACCCATTTTTTCATGATTTTCAGACCAATCTCTTATGTCAAATTTAGGAGCGTTATTATTCCAACTTACAAGGTTTAATTCCTTAGTCCACCCTTTTGATGAATCTGCTATAACACCTATTTCTTCACATATTTCAAACTTTATTCCTGCCATTTTAAATCTCCTTACTATTTTTTACTTATTGTATCATATTTTTAACTTTATATACTAAGAAAGTATGACTTTTATATTTAAAGTCATACTCTCTATTTATGCAGTAAATCTATTTATTAAATTCTTAACTATATCTTCTAAGTCACCTGATTCTTCTACTTCATCTATTCTTGGGCTTAATCCCTTTTCATAGTTAACAATACTTATTACATATTCTCCATCTTCTACATCTATTAAAAGTCCTACTAAATAATCTAAGTTCAACTTTAAATCACCGATATCTTTTATACTATTTTTATCTGTATATAAATCATCTACATAATGTTTCATGCTATACTTTTTACCGTCTATAAACTCAAATTTTTCCGCACCTTCATGAGTTTTACCTACTATAAATAGTAGTGAATATTCTTCATCTAATAAAACTGACTTGTAATCATTTGCTTCTTGTAGTTCTTCATACTCTTCATCAAATGTTATTACATCCATATAATCTTTATCAATTAAGTTTACTCTAATAACTGAATCAGAGTATTCAAAAAGCATCTCTCTTGCATTATCTGTATAATAATTTATAAAATTACTTAATTTAAAATCTGTAGTATTAATTCTAATTGGTTCCATGATATATTTCCTTTCATTACTATTATTTTCATAAAGTAAGATCTATATTTTTAGCAATACAGTATAATATATCATAAAACAAAACTTTTTTAAATCTTAATTCTACATTTTTCTACATTTTATATTATATATTAATACTATCTCCAAATATTTGTTATTTTAATAATTCTAATTTTAATTGCTCATTTGCTTCTTTACTATTATTTACCAAAAACGAATTATTAAACTTGTCTATTTCTAACTTCAGTCTACTTATATCTTCTTTATTTCTAATTACAATGCAATCATCTTCTTTAATAAGTTTTTGATTACCACTAGCTTCAGTATCTAAGCATGCTAAAATTCTATTTTGCTCTCTAGCAAAATCAACAGTGTACATAGTTCCTGAATCAACATTAGCTTGGCACACTATAACCGCACTACTTAATCCACTTTGGATTCTATCTCTTTCTATAAAGTTGTTTTTAAATGATTTCATACCAATAGGATATTCACTAACTAAACATCCTTCATTTTCTAATATCTTATTTGCTAATCCTCTATTACTAACTGGATATATATCATCTAATCCACAGGGTAGTACTGCAACTGTGTTTCCTCTAACGTCTAAACATCCCCTGTGAGCTTGTTCATCACATCCTATAGCTAAACCACTTACAACACTATACTTTCCATCACCAAATACAGCCCCTAGTCTATAGGATTCCTCTAATCCCTTCATATCAGCTTTTCTACTACCTATGATTGCAACAGATTTATCATTTATTAAACTATTATAATTACCTTTATAAAAAAGTATTGATGGAGCATTATCTATATATCTCAATTTTTTAGGAAAGTTTTTATTTAATATATCTATAGTTTTTATATTTTGTCTTTGTGAATTTAGGACTATTTCTTCACTTTTATTTATAGCCTCTTTTAGTTGTTCTAATGTGGGAACTATTATACGTCTATTATTGCTCTTTATTTTTATAAATCTATCTAATAAATCTTTCTCATCTCTAGGTTTTTCTAACATCTCTTTTATAAAATAAAGTATCGTTTTTTTTCCAACCTTAGGCAAACACGATAAGGTTAATATTATATTTTCCATCTCAAAAATCTCCTTAACGTACCTTATATTTAAAATAATCTTCCATACTAGGTTCCCCTTTACATTTATTGATTATAATATAAATTAAATGTAATATTTTTACAATAACTAAAAATATGCTACTAGTAATATTAAAATTAGTAGTAGCATATAATTTAGCTTTTATTTAGTTTTCACATACTTCATAACCATATCCAATATTTTCCATCTATCTTTTCCATAAAAATTATAGTCACCTTTTAACTTTGTACACGCCTCTCCTATTACATAAATATTTTTACCTAAATCTTCTTTGTACATACTTAAATCTACTACAATACAATTCTTTAAATGCCAACTTAATATTTGAGCTATATTTTCATCAACTTGACCACTATATACTACACAATTTTCATATAACTTAGGCACTACTGGTGGTTCTGTTGGCATATACGCTATTCCAAAATACTTACATACTCCCTGCATAGTAGCCTCTGCTAGTTCATCTCTATTCTCTTTTAAAATCTTAAGATCATCTCTATTAGTATAAAAATCATATTCTTCAAGAATTGATGGCATTTGAGTTTTGTATATAACTGTAAAATCAGCAACCTTAACTCCTCTATCTTTAGCTTGTGGGTCTATTGATTTAATCATTTTATACACTGCATCTTGTACATATTTTGCAGCATTTTTAGAGTCTTGACTTGCATTAGATGCTACATAAGTTTCAGTTCCTCTGGCTTCATTAAACTCATTTTTATAAGCATTTGAATGTATACTAAAAAATAATGCTAATGGCTTGCCTTGAGATTTCCAATAAGAATTAGCAAGTTCTGCTCTTTTAGCTAGTCCTATTTCATCTTTTTTTTCTGGATTTGGATTTGTTAAATATACACTAAGTCCATGCTTTTGTGCTAATTTTTTAATTTTATGTTGCATATCATTATTAAATTCCCATTCCTTCATCGACTTGTCTGGGGCTTCTTTACCAGCTACATATTCATTATGCCCACTATCTAAAATTAGTAATTTCACACGATCATCTCCTATTTTATTTTATAAATTTCATAGTACTTAATAAACTTTATTATGCTAATTACATTACTTGACTTTAATAACTACAATATTAATTTTATTTTAACTAAATAAATAGAAATCTTCTAAAAAAGTATTTTACTAAAATTAATTACAAAACCTTATACAAAATATTTTGTAACCAATTTTGATACTCTTATTATTATATTAAATAGCATTTAAAAATGTGATTAATATTTCAATAATTTTAACTTGTATAAACATACCAAAATGTAGTATATTAAAGGTTCGTGAACTTATTAATTTACGTATTTTAAATCATAATTTTTTCTTGAATAATGATTTATATTTTAAATATTTTTGTGTAATTTAAAGCGTTATAGACTATAATGTTTTATATACACAATGAGGGTAAGGTGAAATTAATTGGACTTTAAACAGATACAGGATTTAATAAAATCAAAAACAGACCCATCAAGATGGATAAGAGGAATTAAATATTTTAATAAAAGACTAGTCGATTATGTTACTTTTAATATAAATGAAGATAAAATATCTTTTGAAGGAATTTGCGAATCTGAGTATTACAATGAAGTTTATCCAAGTTGTATATCTGTAAATACTAAAGAATTAAAAATAGTTGAAGCTAGATGCACTTGTGAAGACTTTAGATCAAGAAGCACTAATAATCGTGTATTTATATGTAAACACTTAGCTGCAACTTCTATATATGGAATACAACTTGCTAAAAGAGAACAGGCTACAGGGTTAGTTGCTAAAATTAAGGAAAAGGATCCTGTTATCAAAGTTCCTACACAGCCTAATAAACAGTTGCTATTTCACTTTGATGATTCTAAAAGAGAATTAGTTAACTTAGATGTAAATATATCTATAGAACATAATAAAATCTATGCAGATTTTAAAATAGGTCAAGATAAAATGTACGTTCTTAAAAACTTAAGTGACTTTGCATGCGCTAAAGCTAATAATTATGTTTTAGAATACGGTAAAAATTTTACCTACAACCCAAATATTCATTATTTTTATCCTGATGATGAATATTTAATAGATACTATCGAAAACTATGGAAGCAATTTAGCATCTTATTTTAGCGTTTCTAACCCTAAAATGATGCATATCGGAAAAAGTGAATTTAAAGCATTTTTAGAAACTTTAAAAAATAAATGTTTTACACTTAACTTTAACAATGAACAATATAGTCCTAAAATAATAAAGGATGTACTTCCAATTTCTTTTGATGTAAAAAATGATGCTGGAAAGATAAAACTTATATCTAATGATGATTTGCCTACTCCACTAACAGATAAAGGAGATGTTTTATTATATAACGATAATCTATATCTACTTTATGGAGAACAAGCTTTAAATTATAATAAAATTTATTCTGCTCTTAATCAAACTAAAGATATAGTTTTTGAAAAAGAAGATACTCAAGGTGTATTAAGTAACTTAATTCCTAAAATATCACAGTTTTCTAAAAAGGTAAAAATAGATGATGAAATAAAAAATAATATAATAAGTGAATTTAAAGCCGAATTTTATTTTGACTTAAATGGTGCTAACATTATTTGTGATTTAAAATTTGTTTATAATGACCAAAATGGAAAAAAATTTGTATTAAGAGATTTAGATAAAGAAAATGAATTTCAAAATAAGCTTATTGACTTAAATTTTGTTTTAGATAATAAAACTTATATATTCAAGGGAACTGATTTAGATTTATATACTTTATTAAGTAAAGAAATAATAAAGCTTAAAAAATTTGGTGATATTTATTACTCTGAAAAGTTCAAAGCTAAAAAAATATACAACTCATCTTCTATCCAAGCTTCTATAAGAGATGGAGTTGAAGGCTATTTAGAATTTTCTTTTAATATAGAAGATATTAATAAAGATGAATATAAAGGTATATTACTTGCTTTTAAAGAAAAAAGTAAATTTTATAAATTGAAAGATGGAAGTTTCTTAAACCTAGAAGAAAAAGAAACTAAAGACTTTTTCGAACTACTTGAAAACTTAGATTTCATTGGAAATGATGATATATCTAAAATTCATAATAGCAAAATTCTATATCTAAATGATATGTTTGAAAATAAAAGCTTAGATTTTATAACTGGTAAAGATTTAATAAAAGATATTTCTAAGAAGTTTGAAAATATAAAAACCTTAGAGTCAACTATTCCAAATGAACTTGATGCTACTTTACGTGATTATCAAGTATCTGGTCTTAATTGGTTTAACACACTAAATCACTACGAATTTGGTGGCATACTTGCAGATGAGATGGGTCTTGGTAAAACCTTACAAGCTATTAGTTTTTTACTATCTAAAACTGATAAAAACTGTAAAAGTATAATAGTTACCCCTACTTCTTTAATATATAACTGGAAAAATGAATTTGAAACCTTTGCACCAACTATGAAGGTATTATTAGTTCATGGAGGCAAAAAAGAACGTGAAAAAGCTTTTGAGGAAATGGATAACTACGATGTAGTTATAACAACTTATGGAACACTTAGAAATGACTTAGATTACTACAATCAAAAAACTTTTGATTACTGTATAATTGACGAAGCTCAAAATATTAAAAATCCTGTTGCATTAAGTACTGAGGCTGTTAAAAGTGTTAAAGCTAAAGTTCGATTTGCACTAACTGGTACTCCTATTGAGAATAACTTAATGGAACTTTGGTCAATATTTGATTTTGTAATGCCTGGATATTTATATAGTAGAAGTAAATTCCAAGATTTATTTATATACAGTGACGACAATAGTTACAACTTAAAAAGATTAATAAAGCCATTTATACTCAGAAGAACTAAATCTGAAGTTATGAAAGAACTTCCTGAAAAAATAGAAAAGAAATTCTTTGTTGAACTAAACAAAGACCAACGAAAAATCTATAGTGCTTATGTATCTGATCTTAGTGAAAAAATGAATAATAAAGATATTAAAAAAGATAGGATAGTAATTTTCTCTTATCTTACAAAATTGAGACAACTTTGTTTAGATCCTAAAATACTTTTAGAAGATTATAATAAGAAAAGTTCAAAAATAGATACTACTATACAACTTTTAAAAGACTATATAGCTGATAATCATAAGATACCTTTATTTTCACAGTTTACATCGGTTCTTAAAAATTTAGGTGATGAACTTAATAAAAATAATATTTCTTATTCTTATATAGATGGGCAAACTCCAGCTAAAGAAAGATTAAATTTAGTTAATGAATTTAATGAAGGAAATAAAAATAAAGTATTTTTAATTTCCTTAAAAGCCGGTGGTACAGGTCTTAATTTAACTAGTGCTGATGTAGTTATACACTTTGACCCATGGTGGAATCCATCTGTTGAAAACCAAGCAAGTGACAGAGCTCATAGGTTTGGTCAGAAAAATGTTGTTGAAGTTATAAAGCTTATCGCAAAAGGAACTATAGAAGAAAAGATAGTAAAACTTCAAGAAAGTAAAAATGAACTTATTGAAGAATTTATTAATGGAGACCTTTCTAATCAAAATGTCTTAAAAAGCCTTTCTGATAAAGATATAATTGACCTATTTGCTTAAAAACAGTAAAAAAGGAAGTGAAAATATTCTCCACTTCCCTTTACTGTTTTATTTTTTTATATTTAATTATTTACTTTAACTATATTAAGGTATCATGATTATATTAAGCTTACGAATGTTTCTTACTACATCATCCAGTGATTTTAATTATAATTTAATATATTAACTAATTTGAATGCAATTTTTTTTGCTATTTTGATTAATTATTTGCTATTTCTGACCTTGAAACCATTTTTCAAATTTTAAATTCAAATTCTATTTTTTAATATATTAATATTTTTGTACATATTCTTTGAATTATCTAAATTATTTGAATTATTCGATTATTTTTTTTCACTTAATATATATTTTACATTATATGGCATGCTATTTGCTTTATTAAACAGCAGAGTATATTCTTTTATAACTTTCATCTATGAGTAAAAAATTTTAAGGGGGTTCTTATATTTTATGAAAGAGAAAGAAAAAAGACAAGCTACACTGTTCGATGCGCTAATACCAATTGCATGTTTAATTTTATTTTTAGGTATTTCAATATTTAAATATGGGGCTTCTCCTCATGTACCATTAATCGGAGGAACTATCATTGCAGCACTTGTTGCCGTATGTAAACTGGGATACAAGTGGAATGAACTAGAAGAAAGTATGTTTGTTACTATTAAGATGGCTATGCAAGCTATTTTACTTATCATGATAATTGGAGTACTTATAGGTACTTGGATAATCAGTGGTATAGTTCCAGCTATGATTTACTGGGGACTTGAGATTTTATCTCCCCAAATATTCTTAGTTGCAACTACTGTAATATGTGGAATAGTTTCTATAGCAACTGGATCTTCTTGGACTACAATTGGAACTGTTGGGGTTGCTCTTTTAGGAATTGGACAGGGACTTGGAATGCCAGCACCACTTGTAACAGGTGCAATAATTTCTGGTGCATACTTTGGTGATAAATTATCTCCATTATCAGATACTACTAACCTAGCTCCTGCTATGGCTGGAACTACTTTATTTGAGCACATTAAATTTATGCTTTACTCTACAATTCCTGCATTAGTAATATGTTTGATTTTATATGCAATACTTGGCATGAAATATGTAGGTAAGGATTTAGATATGTCTCAAATAAGCTTGATAAGAGATACTTTAGCAAGTTCATTTAATACTTTATCTCCAGTTTTATTCATACCACCTATGATAGTTATAGGACTTGTAATATTTAAAGTTCCTGCTATACCAGGACTTATTGCTGGTGCAATTTTAGGATTTGTATTTGCAATAGTATTCCAAGGGGCATCTATTGGTGATATTATAAATTCCGCTCACAGTGGATACGTATCTAATAGTGGCGTTGCTGCCGTTGATGATTTACTATCTAAAGGTGGATTAATGTCTATGATGTCTACAGTATCTCTTACTATATGTGCATTATCTTTAGGTGGAATTTTAGAAAAAACAGGCATGTTGGAAGTTCTAGCTTCTTCTATTTTAAGATTTGCAAAAGGAACATTTGGTGTTGTATTTGCCACAATGCTTACTTGTGCAATGACTAATACAGTTGCCGGTGAACAATATTTATCAATTGTTATACCTGGTAGAATGTATAAAGACGAATATAGAAAAAGAGGGCTACATCCAAAAATGTTATCAAGAGCTCTTGAAGATAGTGGTACACTAAGTTCTGCACTCGTTCCTTGGAATACATGTGGTGCTTACATATATGGAACACTAGGCATTAGTACTTTCGCTTATGCACCTTATGCGTTCTTAAATATAATAAACCCTTTAGTTTCGCTGTTCTTAATAGCTATTAACTTCAAAGTTGCAAAGTTATCGCCTGAAGAAATATCTGAAATGAAAGCTGAAAATGAAAATCCAGCTTAAAAAATGGTAAAGCGTCGGATATCCCGACGCTTTTATTAATTTATATGCTACATTTCATATATATCTGAAAACTCTATATTACACATCTCAATTTTATTACTCTCAGAAATGTAACTTCTATTTAACTTATCCTCATGATAAGTTGTTATTTTATTAGGTAAATAGAATTCAAAATTAGTTCCAATTCCTTCTTCGCTATTAACCTTTATTCTCCCATCATGTATCTCTACTAATGATTTTACAAGCGATAGACCTATCCCACTACCTTCACAAGTCCTAGTTAAAATGCTATCTCCTTGTACAAATCTATTAAATATAACAGGTAATTTTTTCTTAGATATACCTTGTCCATCATCTTTAACCGATATACTGATATCGTTTTTGCGAGCAACTAAATTGACACGTATACTTCCATTTTCCTTTGTATATTTAATTGCATTTGATAATAAGTTCAATAAAATTCTTTCTATCTTTTCTGGATCACAAGCTATAATATGTTCTTCACAATTAGTATCAAAAATAAGATCTACACCTTTGCCTTCAGTATACTGAGCAACTGATAAAGTTATATCTTCTACAACACTTACTATATCATGATTTCCAAGCTTTAACTCATAGTATCCATTTTCAATTCTAGTCATATCTATAATATTATTTATCAACCTTAAAAGTCTATAAGAGTTTTGTCTTATCAATTTTATATATCTATTTAAATCAATATTTTTATCCCATTCAATATTTCCATTATTAACATTTCTATCTAATAATTGCATTGTTCCTAAAATTATATTAAGTGGTGTTTTAAATTCATGAGACATATTTGAAAAAAATTCATTCTTTATATTTTCTAGATGAATAGCCTCTTCTAATTTTTTTCTTTGTTTTTCTTCAGATTTTTCTTTGCTAATATCTCTAACTATAAATACAAATAATTCTTTTTCTTTTACCAATTTAATATTCCATCTTAACCATTTATATTTTCCATTTTTACATTTTATTTTATTTTCAATAATATTTACATCTTCATTATCAATATTTAATATATTTATTAACTTATCTTTGTGATTTTCATGAACTAAATCCACTAGATTGCATTCTGAAAAATCTTCTTCACTACAATCTAAATAGTTAGACCACCTTTGGTCTGTAGTTTTTAAGTACCCATTTTTATCCATTGATCCTATCGAATCTGCAAATATATCTAAAATCAACTTAAAATCTTTTTTCATTAAGTTAACTTTATACATTTCATATAATAAATTTTCTATTACTTGTTTTATATCTATATCCTTAAATATCTCATTAACTGTTTTACATTGTTCAATCTTTTCTAATATAGAATTTAATATTTCTATTAACTTATCACTACTTTCTATTTCTTCTTTTATATTATTTTCTATAGTTATATTTTCTACTGTTTCTTTATAATTTATAAATTTAACCTCATTACTTGAAACAAATACCATGTCGTCACTATAAAAATGTCCACTGGTAATTTTACTTTTTAGTTCAATCGTAATTTCATTAATATATATTCTCAAATCTAAGTTTAATTCTTCATCTTTTATTATATTATTTATTATATCTTTTATAGATTCATTATCTTGATTATTTATTCTAATTATTTTTAACTTGTCTACTTCATCTTGAGTACATTTAATCTTATTTAAAAGTTTTTTATTACAAAATATAATCTCAGAGTTTTTATTTAAAATAAATACATACGTGTCTATTGAATCTAAAAATTGTTTCATTTACATACCCCCACAAAACATCATAATATACATTTATATATTTTCAGATGTATTCCTTGTATTTTTTCGTTGTGAATTTATATTTTTTTTATAATTATAATTATAATTATACAATAATTTTACATATTTTTCCACAAAACATTATTTGTAATTTTATTAAAACTATATTTAACTATAACTTTGTAAAACAACATTTTTACTACTCTATTAATCTTCAAGTAATTTGAATTTATAACTATGTAAAGCAATTTAATTACAAAATCCTTAGCATGTCAACAACTCGCACCTATGTAGATACGAGTTTTTTATTTATATATCTCTTTAAATCGTATACTATTATGTACCTCTGTAAAAAGTGTACAATTACATATAAACATCATTGTTAATAGTACTATAGCTTTCATTTTAAATGCAATTCTCTTTTTTATAAGCGATTTCAGCTCCTCTATCGCTTTAGTTGATGTTTTATTGCTATGTTATTATATTTTAAATTTTAAACTAAGTAAAGTAGTTATTGCATTTTTTTACATTTTTCTACATTTTTTTACAATAAATGTTTTATATTTTAATAACACTTAATTTCATACTTTAAAATAAAAAATCATATAGATTAAAACACATTTTTTCATTTTTTTATATAATTTGTTATTTTTCTTTCATTATACAAAAAAAGCATAGATAGTCACTATGCTTTTCGTTTATATTTTTTAATTTTTCTAGTATACCATTTCAACTTGTGTGCATTCATTATATACTAGCTCTTTATGTACGTACTTGCTTGTACATGCAGTTAAAAGCCCACCATACTCTACTAAGAATTCTATTTTATCTCCAACCTCATACTTATTTTCACAATTTGTTACATTAAGTATCATATGATCAGAACTTGCTCCTAGTATTTCTATCTTTTTATCTATTGGTATTATACCATCTATATTTATATCTTGTTTGCCAATGCCAACTATTGCTCTTTTCAAAATTCCTTTGTCTTCATACTCTGGTACATTTCCAAAAGCATCCATACCTATTTCTCCGATTGGTAATGATGGTTTTTCTTTTATTTCTACAATCTCACAAACTAATTTAAATACATCTTGGTGAGTATTTTCTATACTTTTACCGAACGCTGTTTCACGTCCAAGTACTATTGCTTCTCCCAATCTTAAATTAGTTACACCATGTGGCATTTTAAAAGACTGCAATAAATCTATTGAGCTAGAGTTACCACCAGATACAAATTCTAAAGGTATATTATATTCTTTTTCAATTCTTCTTGCTAAGTTTGCTAGCCTTCCTAGGTTTTCTTCTGACGGCATTATTGCTCCATAGCAAGTTAAGTTAGTAGCAATTCCAAATAATTTTATATTTTCTAACTTTAAAACTTCTTCTACTACTCTAAAGAATTCATCTTCATCAAAATATCCTTCTCTTAAATCTCCTAAGTCAAACATTAATGCTATTTTATGAACTTTATTTTGATTTTTAGCTTCTTCATTTAACTTATATATAGTTTTTAACTCTGAATTAAAACTAATATCTACATATTTTATTACATCTTTTATCTCACTAAGCATTGGAATTCTAAGTAATACTTTAGGTATATTTATATCTTGTAAATTCTTTAAGTTCTCAACTCTAGAATCTGCTAAGTAATTTACATTATCAAAACTTATTTCTTTAACTACTTCTGGTATTGCACAGTATACTTTTGTTACCATTGCCATATCTAAGTTATGAGTTTTACATATATCACTTAACACAGATACATTATGTTTTAATTTAGGAATATTAATTTCTAACCTAGGGTACATTCGCTTTCCTCCTCTAGATTTAAGCTTTTTAACATAAGCTTTAGAGATGCTTCTTCATATTTTTTAGATAAAACTCCTAGAGATGCCATTATATAATCATTGTCAACTAATATCTTTGCTTTTTCTTTTGGAAAAAGTACATCTTTATTTTTGTTATACTCACAGATATACTTCATTATTTCTACTCTTTGAGGTAAGCGTGTAAGCGCACCACCTGTTCCTACTACATATTTAACTTCCGTTAAATCTTTTCCTTCTGCTATTTTACTTTTTCCACTTGCTCCATAAACATTTCTTATAGTTCCAGCATGTCTTTTTGTAGCACGAAGTACTGCTTCTTTTGTCAGCCTCTCTACAAATTTTATTTGCTGTGGTGTTTTTGGAATTGCTAAATAATTACTCATTACTTCTTCTATATCAATATCTATTAATTCTTCTTGTAAATTTTCTTTTCCAATTAAATTAACTATATTTTCCATATTAACGTAAACACCTAAATCGCCTTCAACACTTCTTTTAGCAACAGGTTCTGGGTTTACTAATATTCGACTAACACCTTCACTTCCTTCTGTTACAGAGTGAAGATCAGTCGTTGCTCCTCCTACGTCTATAACAATTAAATCTCCAATGTGTTTTTTAAGTAACTTTGCACTTTCCATAACAGCTCCTGGAGTTGGTGTTATATGTTCATTGACTAAGTCTTTTACATGCTCCATTCCTGGTGCGTTTGTTATATGTTCTTCGAATACATTTTGTATTACTTCTCTTGTTGGTTCTATATTTAATAAATCTATTTTTGGATAAACATTATCAACTATATAAAGTTTATAATTTGTATCTTCAAATATTAATTTTATTTCTTCTTTGTTTTCAATGTTGCCTGCGTATATTACAGGAACACCAAGATTTAATCCTGCTATAAGTTCTGCATTATATATTGCAGTATCACGCTCACCATAATCTACTCCACCTGCTATTAGTATTATATTAGGTTTTATTTCTTTGATTTCTTTTATATCCGTTCTTCTAAGTTTCCCTGCAGTTACCTTGTGTATTACCGCTCCTGCACCTAAGGCTGCTTCTTTAGCTGCTTTTGCAGTCATATCATAAACTAACCCATGTACCGTCATCTTTAGCCCACCTGCTGCACTAGATGTTGCAAACATGTCATCATACTCTATACTTTCTACACCTAAAGCTTTAGATAAATCATCTATAGCTCCATTAAGACCATTTCTTACATCTCCGCCTTCAAATACAGTTGTTGGTGCTTGCCCTTGACCTATAAACTTAGGGTTATCTGTGTGTATGCCTGAGAAGGCATTTACAACTGTTGTTGTAGAGCCTATCTCAGCAACTAATACATCTATTCTCATTATTTATTTTGTAACTCTCTTCTTTTTTCAACTAAGAATGTAGCAACATTTACTCCCCTGTCGCTTCTACCAAATCCTGCATCCATTCCTTGTTCAACTGCTATTTCAGGCGTAACTTGAGTTCCTCCAGCGGCTAATATTACTTTATCTCTCATTCCTTTTTCTATACAATATTCATGCATTTTTTTCATGTTTTTGTAGTGTATACCATCATGACTTATTATAGTTGAAGCTAATATTGCATCAGCATTTAATTCTATAGCCGCATTTACTAATTTTTCAACTGGTACTGAAGTTCCTAGGTAATGACACTCTATACCATATTTCTCTATCCCACCATGTTTTATATCTATTACTTCTCTAAGTCCAACAGAGTGTTCATCTTCTCCTACTGTTGCACAAACTATTTTTAATGGATTAGCTTCTATATCAGCTCTTATTTCATCATCAGTCATTATCTTTTGCTCTTCTGGTATGATTAAATCAGCTGTATCTATACTAAATGGAACCTTACCTTTTATTTCTATTCTAGTTCCTTCAGCACAGTGCATTACCTCTCTATTTATTACCTCTGGATCTTCTAAATTCATTTTCTTAGCAAACTCAAGTGCTGCAAACTCAGCAGTTCTCTTATCTGTTGGCAACATCATAGTAAGCATAACAGTACCATCAGCACACCATTCCATTTCTGGTTTTATCTTAGTAGAGTTTCTAAACTCTTCAGTTTCTTTAAGTCTTACATTTACATTGTCCATATCATCTAATTCATCTATGTATATTATTTTATCTGGATCTTCAAATGTACATCCATCTATTAACTTAGCTGGATCCATCGCACAAGTTCCATCGTATTGAGCTACGTTATTGTATCCAAAATGAGCAGTTACTGGAGCTAAATAATCTTGATCTCTTTCATAAACTGTTCCAGCTCCTACACCTTCTTTTATCTTACGGCTTATTCCATCACCATTTCTTTCTGGGTAATTTCCTGAGTCTACGAAAAATCCTTTTTCAACAGCTTCGAAGTATCCACCAACTTCTAAGATTTCTTCCATGTATAATACTGCTCTTTCTTTTAACTCTCTTGATTTATCTCTTAAAGCTCCAGTTTCTTTAAGCTCTATCATATCCATTAATCCATCCATACCAACTAATGCTTGTTTAGCAGTATCACAAGCTTCTATATTGTACATATGCCAAGGAACGTTTCTTCCTTCATCTGGAGTTATTGTAGATTGTATATCAGCTCTTGTTAAAACTGATGTTAATAAGTTAAGAACATGAGTTACTGTGGCTTCCCTAGTTGAAGAATCCATATATTTCGTATTCATTTGAGCTCTCATTTTGTAATCAGAGAATAATTCTCTTAAAGCTACTGCATATGGTAAATCTAGAGTTAAACATGGAGCTGGTGGTGCAGTTGGAGGTACTGTTGATAAACATATATTATCTTTTTTAATACCAACTTTTTCAGAGAATACTGAGTTTAGGGCATGTTGTACCATTAGCTCTGGCATAACCTTCCAAGCTTCTCTTGCAGTTGCATTAGCATTATGAGCTCCATCTATTTGAGCCATATCAGCAAATGCCATTATATTTTTAGCTTCACAAGCATCAACAAATGATCTTATCATATTTATATTTCTATAAAGTACGTTATATTGTGGATCTTGGTGAGCTCCATTTATTCCTTCTTCAGCAAACATTACAGCAACTTCTGGTCCTGCAACTCCACTTACATAAGAATGGTAATTTATTGGTCTTCCTACTTCTTCTTCTATAAAATCAAGAGCTTTTCTTTGCGCTCTTACTTGTTTTCTAGTTATTGGAACTCCACCTATACCTTGTGGTGTACCTTCTATAAGTCCATCAAAGTGAGATTGACCAGCAGTTCTTATAACCATTATATGATCTGCTCCATGGTGAGCTGCCATTCTCATTCTTCTTATATCATCTTCAAATCTTCCTGAAGCTACTTCAGTAGTTATAACAGCTTTAGGTTGTGGGTCTATATTGTTAAAATATTTAGCTGATGGAAGTGCTACACTTTCTTTCAAAGGTGCTGAACAATCTTGATATTTAAAAGGTCCCATTTCTAAATCTTTTTCATTTTCTCTCCAAGTCCATCCTTTTCTCTTTGGTCTATAATTTTCTAAATCTTTAAGTATATACTCTACATCTAATTTTTTATTTTCTTTTAGCATGATACTCCCTCCTTAGCAAATAAATTAACTACTTCATCCCATCCTTGACCGTTAACTAACATTACTCCTGCTTCACGTACATTTATTTTATTATTTTGAGCTAACTTATAAACAACATGACCTGCACCTTTACTTATAAGACCATTTTCTAATACTCCATTTATTATTTCTTTAGCTTCTAATGATGAGAATCCCATTCTTAAAAGAACTGATCTTTCTATTGATGGTGTTGTATTTTTTTTACCTAACTCTACCATTGGTTCAACTATTTCTCCTGCTAATTGCCAAAATCTTGCTTTTAGCTCTTCATCGCTTAGGTTCACTAAATGAGCTCTTCTATCTTGAAAATCATCTAATCTCTTTTTCATGATTATCCCCCTATTTATACTTTTCTTATTTAAATATCTATTTATATATTTCTTATATACTTTTTATAATTATCTCTTCCGCTACAGACTTTACAAATTCTTCACTACATTTAGCATCTATAGCTAAGAATTCTATATCCTTTTCACTTAAATAAGAAACATTATTATTCTCTATAGCATTTTTAATATAAGATTTTCTTATTTTATCCATATTTATTTCATTAGTTTTTATTAAGTTTGGATGAGAAGGTAATATTAAATTCTGCCCACATATTTCATCTTGTGGATTTCCAAATTTAATTTCTATTCCATTTTCACGAGCAAATGTAAGCTGTGGATTTATATGTTTTCCAGCTCCTGTATACTCTGTTTCTTGAACTAATATAATTTGATCTTCATTAAGTTCTTGAGCTAAACTAAATGCAGCTGTTAAAGACGTATTTCCTGCTGGACCTCTTTCTAATCCTTCAAGTTGAGCTAAAAGTTCTGTCATATAGAATACTTCACCTTGGTTTACAGTTACATATCTATCCATATATCTAAGTGGTCTTGCTGCAGATCTTGGTACATCTGATCTATCCGGCCAAGTACAAAATGGTATTCCAAATCCTGTATGACCTGTTGTAAATGATTTCTTGTTAAATTGTGTATCACTTGCCATATGAAGACCTTTTAAATTAACACTAGCACCTACTACTTTAGTATCAGCTGCTCCTGCTTTTATAAGACCTCTCGCCGTTCCTGTTAGATTTCCTCCTCCAGCATTAGTACAAACTACTACATCTGGATCTTTTCCTATTCTTTCTCTACATTGCATAGCTATTTCATAACCTAGCGTTTCAACTCCAGCTATACCAAATGGAGAATATAATGATGCATTAAAGTATCCTGTTTCTTCTAACATTAATAAGAAAGTATAAAATAACTCTGGACCTACTGTTAATTGAACAACTTCTGCACCGTATGCTTCACACTTTCTTGCTTTTTCTATTATTTCCGGCTGCCCAACACCTCTACTATCATAGCATTCTTGAACTATTATACATTTTAGTCCTTGCATAGCAGCTTGAGATGCTACTGCAGCTCCATAATTTCCGCTAGTTGCTGCTATTACACCTTTGTATCCCATTTTTTTAGCATGATATACAGCAGTTGCTGCTCTTCTTGCCTTGAAACTTCCTGATGCATTAGCCGCTTCATCTTTTATAAATATTCTTGCACCTTTTCCTTTAGGAGCAACTTTTCTAGCAAGATTTGTGATATTTTTAAGTTCTATTATCGGTGTATTTCCTACTGCATGATCCGATTGAATTTTTTCTATTTCATCTAATGAATATCCTGTTTCTTTCATCATCTTTTCATAATCAAAGGATACACCTTCGTTTTCAAATATAGAGTAATCTATTCCTATAGCATTTTTCATTATTTCATTTTTTCTATTCATTACAGCTTGATAGTTATTATCATTATTCATTTAACTCACCTCCAAATAGTATCTCTCTAGCACTAATTCCTATTTGAAGTAACTCTGGTATACATTTGCCATAATCATGAGTATAATAAGGGTTTACCTCTACTAAGTTACCTTCTACACCTCTTCCTGTAATAGTAGTAACTTTCACTAAATCCCTGATATTTGCATCTTCATTTATAAATCCTTTAACCCAAGTTTCAAGAGGATTTGATTTTGTATCATCTGGAATTTGTGGTGCTCTTTCACTTGGATTAAGTACTACATTATGAATTATTACCCAATCTCCACGCTTAGCATCCATACTAACATTCTCCTTTATATTTATCGTGCTAACTAGGTTTGAGACAGCTAGCTAGCACGGATATAGATTTTATTTTCAAATATAAGTTTTAAGCTTTTACTGTTTCTTTTAATTGAACCAATTCACGTACATCCCCCATCATAGCTCTTGGAACTGGTATATCTAACATTGTTTTAAGACCAGGAATTGCGTTTATAACATGAGGTATAGAGTTTACACACATAGCTATTGTTCCTATTCCACCTGGTATTTCTGGTGTTATTTGTAAATCTATATTTGGTACACCTTTTATGCTTACATAATCTCCTGTTGATAATCCTTCTAAGTGAGGTAATATTTGTTGTGGATGTTCCATTTCTATTTTTACTTTACCGTCAACATATCCGTATCCACATTGTTTACATCCAGCTACATTTCCAGCTTGAACTTCTGCATATTCACTTTTTCTATATACATTACTCATTATTGGCTCTCTAGTTTGATCTATCTTTTCTAAATTCCATCCTATACCTTCAGTTATCATGTTTATAGATTCAGGGAAACCAACATGACCTGCTATTGATCCATCTTCTACACCTTTTTCAAATATTTCTTTAGTAACTCCAACGCCTTGTTCTATCATAACTGCTGTTCCAAATGGCGATAAATCATTAACTCTAGCTGCTTTTATGTAATCTACTTCTTCACAAGTTCCTGTTAATGCAAGTATTAATAAATCAAGTACAAATCCTGGGTTTATTCCTGTTCCAAGTACTGATACTCCATTTTCTTTAGCTATTTTATCTAGTGCTTGCGCTAATTCCGGCTCTTGAGCTTTAGGATAAGCCATTTCTTCTGCAGTAGATATAACATTTATTTTCTTTTCTAATATAAGTTTTATTTTATCAAATGCACCTTTTGTAAAAGAGTCTGTAGCTAATAAAACAACATCTGCACATTCTTCAGTAAATACTACATTAGGGTCAGAATTTATTATAACTTCTTTACTTTCTCCTCTTTCACATCCTAATACATCATATATACTTTTGTTAACTCTTTCTGGATGCATATCACATACAGCAACTATTTCTATTCCTTTTTTCTTAAGAAGCATTTTAGCCATTCCGCTCCCCATTGCTCCAAATCCCCAAATTCCAACTTTAACATTTCTCATTTTTAAATTCCCCCTTATTATTTATATCTTTTCTGTCTTTTATTAAAGCAACTTACATGCCATTTTTAAGTTTAAATTTTTATTTTAAATTTCTTTTTTGAAAATCTAGCTTCAACCCATTGAAATGAGTATTTTTTCTGAAAATTTCTAATCGATTATTTTTTTAATATTCTTAATAATAAAAAAATTTTAATATATATAAGTCTTTAAACATAAAAAAGAGCATTAAATTTTGCATATAATGCAAACTTTTTTGCTCTTTGTTGTTTACTCCGTATTATTTTCTTCTTATATTATATTTTCTCATTTTATATTGTAAGTTTTGCCTACACAAGCCAAGAATAGCAGCTGCCTTTGTTACATTATCATTAGCTTTGTCTAAAGCTTCATTTATATATCTCTCTTCAATATCTGCAACAATCCAATCTAATGGTTTAGCCTCTACATCTATAACATATACATTTTCGGCTATGTTAGTTTTATACTCATTTATATTTATCATGTCTTCAGTTAATACATCTTCATCATCCATCATGCTCATACTAGAATATATAGTATTTTCTAATTCTCTAACGTTACCTTGCCAATAATGATTTTTAAGTTTTCTCATTCCTATATCTGATATATACTTTATACTTTTCCCTAGTTTTTTATTGTATTTTTCTATAAACTTATCAGCAAGTAATATAATATCATTACCTCTTTGTCTAAGGGGAGGTATTTGGATATAAATTACGTTCAATCTATAATATAAATCTTTTCTAAGCTTTCCTTCATTTAATATATCCATTGGATTTTCATTTGTTGTAGCTATAACTCTAACATCTACAGGTATATCTTTAGTACCACCAACCCGCCTTACATAACCTTCTTGGAGTACTCTAAGTAACTTTGCTTGAAGTTGTAATGGCATTGAGTTTATCTCATCTAATAACATAGTTCCTTTATTAGCTTGTTCAAATAGTCCAGGTCTATCTACTGCTCCTGTAAATCCTCCCTTTACAGTCCCAAATAATATTCCTTCTAATAAACTTTCTGGTAGTGCTGCACAATTTTGTGCTATAAATGGCTGGTCATGCCTTTTGCTATAATAATGTATAGACTGACTTATAAGCTCTTTTCCTGTACCAGTTTCTCCATATATAAGAACTGTAGCATCACTTTTAGAAGCTTTTTTAGATATTTCAAGCGCCTTTTTAATAGAATCACTTTCTCCTATTATATCATCAAAATTGTAACCTAACTTTTCAGGATTATGTAATTTATTATTTTTAACTTCTCCCAATTTTAGTATCTGTTCTGATAGAGTTTGAATTTGAGTCATGTCCTTTGATACTTCTAAAGCTCCTATAAGTTTATTTTCTACCATTATAGGTATAGTGGTGTTTATAGTGGTAATTTCTTTTCCATCTTTATTTAAATATTTTTGAACATTGTCTTTTATAGGTTCTTTATTTCTTAATGCCTTAAGTAAAGTACTATTTTTTATTTCCATACTTTGAATCACATCTACAAATGGTTTGTTTAATACATCTTTTTTGTCCATTTGTTCTAGTTTTGCCATTGAATTATTATATATAATCGTATTTCCTTCTTTATCTATAAAATGTATTCCTTCATCAATACTTTCTATTATTTTTTCAATTACTTCACTATATATATCTTCTCTCATAAATTACGCCCCCTATTTTTATACTATATAATTTTTATCTATTTTGGACCTAATTAAAAAAAGCATCATTCTATTAATAGTTTCACATTAATCATAATTCTCCTTTTTATTAATATATGTTTATTGAAAAATTATAAATATTCAAATTTTATATTTAAATTTCTAAATAAAATTAAAGTGAATTATATTTGTTTTTTTTAGCAAACTATTATAAAAGATTTATATTAAAATAAATATTTTTTATTTTCATGCATATTTTTACAATTTTCTGATTTTTCTGTTATAATTTTACGTATAAACTATATTTAACTAATAAGGATGTGTGAATATGAAAAAAGATTCTATTAAATTTATACTCTTGATTATATTAGTATCTATTTATTTATTAACTCCAATGAATATATATGCTTATCCTATTAAAAATATTTTATTTATTAGTTCTTCTTCACCTAAATTTATAAGCTTTAATAATCAATTAAAGGAAATTTCTTATAATACTTATGAAGTACATAAAAATCTTATTTTAGCTATGTTTTTTACCATAATAATTTTAATATTAATTATATTTGCATTAATTTTACACAGTATAAAGACTTTTAAATATAAAAATGAATTAAATAAAGCAAAAAAAATTGCTGAGGATGCAAATATTTCTAAAAGTAACTTTATAGTTAATATAAGTCATGAACTTAGAACTCCTCTAACAGTTATAATATCAGCTAATCAGCTTTTAAAAATATTATTAGCTAAGGAAAATATTAATAATGATCAAGGTATTAATAATAACCTAAATATAATTACTCAAAATTCGAATAGATTGCTTAGACTAATAAATAATATTATAGATATTGCGAAAATTGATTCTGGTTTTGCTGATTTAAAACTCAAAACTACTGATATTATTAAGTTAATAGAAGATGCAGTATTATCAGTTATTCCCTATGCAAATACTAAAAATTTAAATATAGTCTTTGATACAAATATAGAAGAATTGATGATGTCTACTGATTGTGAAAAAATTGAAAGAATAGTGCTTAACTTACTTTCAAATGCTATAAAATTTTCTAACCCTGGCGGAGATATATTTGCAACTATTATAGCTGATAAAAATAATCTTAATTTTATTGTTAAAGATAATGGCATAGGTATAGATGAGGAAAATTTATCTAAAATTTTTGATAAATTTATCCAAATAGATAATGGACTTACTAGACAAAATGAAGGAAGTGGAATTGGCCTATCAGTTGTAAAATCTTTTGTTAAATTACATGATGGTACAATTAATGTTGATTCTAAATTAGGTAAAGGTACTTCTTTTATTATAACGTTACCTATTAAAGCTAATTTAGCTAATCATATTTATAATGAAATATCATCTACTAACAATTCTACTAACATAGAATTATCAGATATTTTCAAATAAATATTAGACTTGATTTTACAATATTTAAATAATAATTTTATAAAAATATCGGATATAAGAATATACATTATACTTAATATCCGATATTTATTTTACTCTATTTAAATAATTCTAAGATTTTTGTAATATTTGATTTATCTCACTTATTAACTCTTTTCTCTCTTTTTCATCTATCGTTTTACTATTTTCTATTTTTTGCTTTAAGCTTATTATCTTTTCATCTTTTATATTTATAGTATTATTATGATTTAACTCAATTTCATCAAAACTTTTACTTAACATATTTATAAGAGATGCCATTTCATCCGAACTCCCTGCTATTCTATTAAGTAACATTAGATTTTGTTCTAATACTTCAGGTATTTTATTTAAAGAATATCTAAGTTGATGATCAATTTCTCCATATCCTTCTTCAAATATTGTTCTTACTTGTATCTCTGATATGACCTTTTTTGTTGTTGGATAAGATTCTACTAAGTAGTGAACTGATCTATATCCTGATAGTCTTGAACAAACTTCTATATCTAATTCTTCGAATGTTTTAGCGTTGTCTCCTTCTCTTATATTTGCTACTATTTCATTTACATTCCACATTATACTTATAAAATCATGTATTTCTTCCCAATCTTCTTTAAATATATGTATTACTCTTATTCCTAGTAAATCAGTTATTTCATCTTTATAATTATCAACAGTAAATTCGAAATCTTTTCCATATTTTCTTTTTCTATCTTCAGTCTTTCTTATTATTTTTTCAATTAAATGCTCTGCTTCCTTAACCCTTGTTTTAACTGAATGAACCTTTTTATGCCCTCTTAGTATGTTTGCTATTAAATCAGCTTGTGTTTCATAGCTTTTTCTATATTTATTAAAATCATTGTATATTTCTGTTAATGTATCCCACTCTATATTATTTTGAATTAAAAATTCTTCACTTATATTATAGTTGCTTAAAAATTGTTTTTTATTAAGCATTTATATCCTCCCTTTAAAATCATAATTTACTGATTTTGGTTGTCTCTTTTTATCTTTACCATTTTCTTTTTTATGCTTATTTCTTTATATTTTTTTAATAGCTGTTCTCCTTTGTGATTTAAAATATCAACATAAGAACATAAATCCTGTACTTCTATAACTCCAATGTCCTGACCCTCTATTCCTTGCAAATTACTTATTGCTCCAACTATATCTAAAGCCCTTATTTTCTTTTTCTTTCCTCCATTTAAATATATCCTAGTAACTTCACTATGAATTTTTTTCTCTGGATTTTTAACTCTTTTTTCTTTTAACATTTTTCTTTGATTTTCTTCGAATATATTTTTTCCTGTTTTAGCTTTATCTTCTTTAAGTTCATTTATCTCTTTAATATTATATCCAATGTAACTTTCTATTTCATCGATATATTTTTCTTCCTTGCTACTTACCATAGTTATAGCTTTTCCAAATTTATCTGTTCTTCCTGTTCTCCCTATTCTATGAACATAATTTTCTTTATCTCTTGGTACATCATAGTTTATTACCAAGGAAATGTCATCTATATGAATACCTCTAGATGCTACATCAGTACTTACTAGTATATTAAATTTAAATTCTTTGAAATCTTTTATTGCATATATACGCTTTTCTTGAGACATTTCTCCATGAAGTTCCCTTACTAAAAACTTATCTTTTCTCATTTGACTGTAAAGCTTCATGACTCTTTCTCTTGTATTTAAAAATATCATTAATGATTTTGGATTTTCCGCATATATTAGTTTTTTTAAAACCTCATACTTATCACTTTCTTCAACTTTTATATAATTTTCATCTATTTGTTTTTTATTAATTTGTTCATGATTTTCTATATCAACCATTACGGTATCTTTCATATATTCTTCACAGATGTATTCTATATCTTTATCTATTGTAGCTGAAAACAGACCTATCGTCTTATTATTTGGAGAGTTTTTAAATATGACATCTATTTGTTCTATAAACCCTTTATTTAGCATTTTATCAGCTTCATCTATTATTAAATAGTTTATGTTTTGTATATTTATAGTTCCTCTTTCAATATGATCTATTATTCTACCTGGAGTTGCCACTACTACATGTACTCTTTGCTTTAAACTTGAGATTTGTTCCTTTATAGGTTGTCTTCCAAATATAGCACTACATCTAATTTTTTTAAGTCTACCTATACTAGATATTTCATCTTTAACTTGAAGGGCTAGCTCCCTAGTTGGTACTACTACAAGTGCCTGGACATTTGTACTATCTATATCTATATTTTCACATATAGGGATTGCAAAACTTGCAGTTTTTCCACTTCCTGTTTTTGATTTAACTATTATATCTTCTTTATTTAAAAGCTTTGGTATTGTTTGCTCTTGTACTTTTGAAGGTTTTTTATAATCTAAATTATTCAATGCTTTCAATATATCTTTATTTAAATTAAAATCTATAAATTTCTTATTCATTTTTCGCTCCTTATTTTTTCATATGTAACTATTCATTATACCATAAATTAAATATACTAATACAAAATGGATATTTTAAAATTCAAATCTATTTATTCTTATTTTATATATAATATATATTCTAATTGAGTATCTACACTTTCACGATATCGTGACAATTGAAATTTAATAGTTAGCTATAATTAATTGATTTAATTAGTTTAGATTATTTATTAGAACATATATACATTCTTTTTTATCTTATTTTTGCTATCTATCTCAAATCCATACTTTATATACATATTTTTCAAATCACTTTCGTTAATAATATTTTTATTTGCAACTAAATGCCCCTCTATTATCTTTATATCTTTTAAATTGTATATTCTTAAACATTTATTTACTTCATTTACAATATTATCTAAACTTTTCAATAAAATTCCTCCATAACCTTGATTGGGTTTTGTTGACTTAAAATCATTTATATATAATCTTGATTGTTCTTTCATCTCATAGTATGTACAATCCATGTATGTATCATTTGTATCTCCAGTTATTATTCTTATGTCTATTGGTATGCCTATACTTATTTCTTTTATATTAATACTAACTACTATATATATTATTTTCCCTACCTTATTATTTTTTGCATTGAGTATCGTTAATAAATCTTCATTTTTATTTATATATTTTTTAACTTTTTTTAATAGTTTTACATAATAATTGTATTCTTCTAATAGATTTGTATCTTCTGGTTTTATGTTTTTTATGTCTTCATTTTTTATAGTTTTTAATTTATTTTTTCTTATAGCCTTTATATTTTTATTTATAAGATTACTTTTTATCTCATTTATCTTTATATCTAGACTATTCATAAATCCCCCATATAAAATTATATTTTTATAATTTTATATGGGGGATTTATATATTTTATGACTCCAATTGATATGCTAATCTTTATTAATTATTAATAAAACTTTTCTTATGAATTTCATTTTATATATTCTATATAAAATGAAAATTATAAGTGCTACTGGTCTAAAACTAGCTTGAATCTTATTCTTAAATCTCTTTATTATATAAAAATTACACTATTTAATTTTTATATAATTATGATTAAATAGTGTAATTTTTATTTAGTTATATATTAAAGTTCATCATTTGTTACAATACTTGTATGTATATAAGGAGCAGATTCATCTTTTACAACACCCGTATACAAAGTTTTCTTAGTTACTTTATCTATAACATATACATATTCTTTATTAAGAGGCTCTCTAGGTTTTACTTTCTCTGAATCTTCAGAAGCATCAACTGTTATATACAACTTATTGTCTATATCTCTAATTTGTTCTATATTATGATCAAATTTTTCATTTGGTAATTTTAAAATATAGTTTTCATTTTCAGTTATAAACTTCTTACTTTTTAAATCCATAATGCTTATCTTCATAGATAATTCACTTGATTTATTATTATAAGATAAAAATGAAACTTTATCACCTTCTATGTAAGTCCTATCTAGAGAATCATTTTCTGATGATGACTCTATAGGAAGATTTGTAAAATTAAATTTCTTAGCTTTCAAATCATAGCTAATTAATTCATATTTTTTCTTATATTCTTTTTCACTAACTTTTTCATAGCTTTCTTTTGTAAAATAAAACTCGTTTTCATATGTGAAAAAATCAGTTCCTATACTTGCTAAGTCATCTTTTTTACCTATTATTCTACTAACTACAAGCTCTGATGTTTCATTTTCTAAGTTTAATTTATAAATATTTACTAAACATTCCTTACTAGCATAAACATTTGCTTCTTCTCCAAATGGATAGTTTCGCTCTTTGTTAATCCCAACAATTACATATAATTCACCATTATATTTTAGAGGAATGCCACTATAATCTGAATTAGATTCTTGGCTAACTTTTCCACCTAAATGTATTTCATAAGATTTAATTTTATTAGTTTTTAAATTTTTATCTTTTACACTTACAATTAACTTTTCTTCATTACTCATATTATAATGACTTTCTACATTTGCATATCCTATACTTATATCATCTTTGTACGTACTATATTCGTTATTTGAACTTGAAGCATTAAATAAATTTCTATTTTGTTTATAAAAATTATTTAATGGAAATCCTGTTTGAACTCCTTTTGCATAATTATCAACTTTTATTTTATCTTTTGACATTATTACTTCTGTAGTTTTGTAATATCCTTTATCTTGTTGATATACTATATTTACATTTCCTAAAGCTTCTCTATTTCCATTTATATCTGTAACTTCATAATTTTCTTTATTATTTAATCCTATACATACACTAGTTGCAAGCATAGTTCCTACAGTTGTAACTAATACAATTTTTGATATTTTTTTATTCATTTTAATTCCCCCTCCTCTATACATATACTTTTTTATTTAAAAGGGTATATGATAATCCTACTGATACTACAAATAATATTATGTAATAAATTCCATGAATCATTAATCTTTGATCTTGATAATTTGCAAATGTACCTAAATACCCATATAAATACATTGATCCAAATACATATAAACACCCAAGTATTATTCCTGGTATTTTAAAAGATTTTTGAATCATAACACCTGTAAATATAACCAATACTGCAAGTATTACCCCTATTACATTTATCATTATAAAATCTATAAAATATGGTTGAATTAAAGTTATTATATTATTTTGAGTCATAAATATATCTAAAAAATAAATAAATTCTTGATTATTAATATTAGCTAAGACTTTTATTATACTAATATCAATAAACCATGCTAACATCTGAGTTATAATAACTCCATATATCATAATTACTAATGTTATTGCTTTAGCTATATATATGTTAAATTTATTTTGAGGTAGCATAAACAATGCATATCCTGTTTTATTTCTACCAATAAAATCTCTATACCATATAACTAAGCCATATATTAAGCAAAGTATGACTACTAATCCTAATAATAAAGTTGTATCACCCTGTAGCTTATAAAGTGCATGTTCAGATAATATAAATTTAGCTTCTTTTAGTTTCATTAATCCTATACTTTTTTTAGAATTAGTTTCACTAGCAACCTCAAGTATAATTCTGTTTATAGAATTATTAACTAATATCATATTTCCAACTATTAAAAGTCCTAACAATCCAAGATATAATTTATATATTCTTTTAAGTTCTATATTGTATAAATTTAATATATTATTCACCTTTATAAACCTCCCTCATTTTGTCTATTATAGACTTCCCTTCAATCTCACGAACTTCTTCTGCATTAAATTTAGATACTAATTTGCCATTATTTATTAGTATTACATCATCTACAATCATTTGTATCTCTGCTATTTCATGAGTTGTTATAACAATACTTTGGTCATCACGCATATATTTTGCCATTATTCCTATAAATTCTTCTCTTTTAAATATATCAATTCCTGAAAAAGGCTCATCTAACAATATGTATTTTGCATCTTGAGCAAATCCTAGTATTATCTTAACCCTTGCCTTATTTCCCTTTGATAATTTAGATATGCGTCTATCATCACTTAAATCAAACATTTGTAGCATTTCATAAGCTTTTTCATAATTCCAATTTTTATAAAAGTCTTTCATAAATTCAAAACTTTCTTTTATAGTCATTTGTGGAAAATGTATATCTATATCTGGTACAAATGCTAATTTGTTATAAGTTTTATAATTTGGCTTTTCTCCATCTATAAGAATTTCTCCCTTATCTATTTTAACAAGACCACTTATAGACTTTAATATTGTTGATTTTCCTACTCCATTTATTCCTAATACACAAGTTATTTTCCCATCATCTATAGTAAATGATATATCATCAAGTGCTTTTGATTTTCTATATTTTTTAGTAACATTTTTTACCTCTATCATAATTTCCCCTCCTAATATGAATCTTTTATGATTTTTATAATCTCATCCTTCTCTACGTCTATTGCTTTCATATTTTCTATAAAAATTTCTAATGATTCATGTATAAGATCTTTTTTCATTTTATCTATTATCTTTTCATCAGTTGTTATAGTACTTTGATATGTTCTAACTGTCTTTATAATCTCCATATCTTCCATCTCCTTATATGCTTTTTGTACTGTATTGGGATTTACTTTTATACTTACTGCCATTTCTCTTCTTGATGGTACTGGGTCCCCTGGTTTAAGATACCCTTTTACTATTGATTGTTTTATATATCTTATTATTTGAAGATATACTGGTTCTCTATCGTTTGCTATAAAATTCATATATACACCTCCGTACTACTGTATTATTAAAGTAATACACCTTATAACTGTATTATATGCATGGTACAGTTTATTTGCAAGTAAAATTTAATTTTTATTTTATTAATAAATATTATATATTTTCTGCCATCTAGTATAAATAGCTATATAATTAATATTAAGAATAAATACTTTAAAATTTTCAATAAAGGAGAAATTTATGTTTACACAAAGCACAAACCTTGTAAATGAGGCTAATAGAAGTAAAAAACTACCAAACTTTATTTGGGCTATAATATTAGCATTAATATTCATGTTTGGAGGTTCTCTTGTTGGAGGACTTATTACATTGCCTTTTTTATTTTTATTAAATAAAACTGAACTTTTTATATCAAATCAAGATATAGTATCTTTATTAATTTCTTTACTTAGCTTTGCTTTTATATCTTTGTTTGTATTTTTTAGAGTTACAAAGATAGAAAAAAGAAATTTTTCATCTATAGGATTTAGTAAAAATAATTGGTTAAAGAAATATGCATTTGGATTTTTCATAGGTATTGCTATGATGGGTATTATAGTAGTAATACTATCTGTATTTGGATATATAACTATTGAAAAACACCCTAGCCAGCCAGTAGGAGTGTCAGCTTTATCAAGTATTTTAATTGTTTTATTAGGATGGATAATTCAAGGTGGAACTGAAGAGATTGTAACAAGAGGATGGTTAATGAATATTATAGGTGCTAGATACAACATAATCTTAGGTTTAATAATTTCCTCTACGTTCTTTGGATTATTGCATTTAGGTAATCCTAATGTAAATTATATTGCTATATTAAACATTATATTGGTTGGATTATTTTATGGAATTTATGTTATTAAGACTAATGATTTATGGGCGGTTTGTGGAATGCACAGTGCTTGGAACTTTGCCCAAGGCAATTTATTTGGTTTTGAAGTTAGTGGATTAAATGTTGAAGTAGGAAGTTTAATCGATTTTAATTTAGTAGGAAATGATTTTGTTACAGGAGGAGTTTTTGGTCCTGAGGCAGGTATCATAAGTACTTTCGTATTACTTGCTTCTATTTTCATTGTATTTTTACTAGACAAAAAAGGTTATTTATTAAAATCAGCTATTAACTAATTTAATAATTCATATATCCTATATTTGTAATTTCAATATTAATAAAAAACTCTCTCAAAGCGTACTAAATTTACTTTGAGAGAGTTTTTTATTAATATAAATTATTATTTTAGTCAATACGTTGTGCTTCACTATCTATCAGCTGCAAATTATATTGTTGAATTAATTGTATCAACTTTTTTGCATATATTTTTTCTCCATTTTCATTCATAAGAGTGCTATATCCGGCTTCTTGAAGTGCATTTGCTTGATATTTATATGTATTAGATTCAAAAACTCCATTATCTTTATATCTTTTGTTTTCATATAAAAATTTTGCATGCTCATATATAGATTGGTTCTTATCTTCATATTTCCTGAATTTATCGTTTATTATAGTATTTGAAAATTCTTTTGTTTGTAATGTTACATACTCTCCCTTCCATGATTTATTAGCTTTTATACCAAATAAGTTGTTGTATTTAATAGCTAAATCTGATTCTCCCCATCCTGTTTCAAGTATTGCTTGAGCTATTGTTATTGATGGTAAGATTTTATACTTTTTATAGTTTTCTATAGCACCTTCTTTTATACTATCTATAAATCTTGTATATTTTGTATCTATCTGTAACTTACTCGGTGTTATACCATAATATTTTAAATCGTCTATATATTTAAATGTCCTATCTTTTTCATTATTATTAAAATCCAATTTTTCTAAGACTATTTCCACTGAATTTAATTTATTATCTTCAGTTATAAACATATTAGCTACTTCTTTTATTTCAGCTAATGTTGCTTTTTCAAAATTATTTTTTTCTATAACTCCTACTATTGCAGCAACATACTTCCAGTTAACTTGTACATTATTTGCACTTACTCCATCTACATAATCTATATAGTCACTTATGTTTATTTGAGTTTTATTTATTTCTTTTAATGAGTTACTTCTAATAAAAAAGTATCCTACTCCAATCACCATTGTAATTACTAAAATTATCAACCTTACTTTCTTCATATATGTCTCTCCTTTAATGTACTTTAATTAAGTATAGTATATAATACTTTTGTCTTATAAATGTTACAAAATAAAAAAGTCTTCAATTAAATATTTATAATGAAGACTTTTTTGAAGTATCTATTCAAAAATTATATTTATCCGCAGTTTTAAAATGGATATAATTTGCTACACGCTATAAAAAAAGTATATCCTATTTGTTCTTATACAAATAAAGATATACTTTTTATTTTCTATCGTAAATACTAATCTTTTTATAAATCACTTTACTACATTGATATTTACTATATTTCTATAATTTTCAGCTAAAAATACTTTATTAATCTATCTTAATAAAATATTTTTTCTATCTTTTATATTATATACTTTTTCATTTATAGTAATATCAATAGCATCACCATGTAAGTTTATTATATTTACACTTTCTTTATTTACTTCTATTTTTAATAAATTTTCTCTATAATTTATATTAAAGCTATATCCATCCCAATTTGCCGGTAGTTTAGGATGAAATGATAAAGTTTCATTAAACGTTTTCATACCTGCAAATCCTTGAACTATAGAAAGCCATGCACCTGACATAGAAGTTATATGAAGTCCATCTTCTGTATCATTGTTATAATTATCTAAATCAAGTCTTGCTGTTCTTGAGTATAATTCGTATGCTTTTTCTAAATTATCTATCTCACATGCTATTATAGAATATATACTTGGGGATAATGATGATTCATGAACTGTGTATGGTTCATAAAAATCAAAGTTTCTTTTCTTTTCTTCTTTAGTAAATTTATCTCCAAAGTAATAGATTCCTTGTAGTACGTCTGCTTGCTTTATAAAACATGATCTAAGTATTTTATCCCAAGACCATTTTTGATTTAATGGTAAGTTTTCCTTTGACAAATCTTCTACTTTTATAAGTTCTTTATCTAAGAAGTCATCATGTTGAACTATTATATCTAATTCTTCATCATATGGTAAATACATTTTAGATCCTATGTTTAACCACTTTTCTACCTCTTCTTTAGATACATTATTTCTATTTACAGATTCTATATTCTCCTGTTCTAACCAAGCTATATTTTGGCTTGCATACTCTAAGCACCATTTAGCTAGGTAGTTTGTATACCAGTTATTATTTACATTATTCTCATACTCATTTGGTCCTGTAACCCCATGAATCATATATAAATTTTTCCTAGCATTTAAATGAACTCTACTTGCCCAGAATCTTGCAACTTTAACTATTACATCTATACCTTTTTCTTTTATATAATCAAAGTCCCCTGTATAATTTGTATAGTTATATATTGCATAAATCATACTTCCATTACGGTGAATTTCTTCAAACGTTATTTCCCATTCATTATGGCATTCTTCTCCGTTAAATGTAACCATTGGATATAATGCTCCCTCAAGTCCAAGCTTTTTAGCATTCTCCATAGCTTTATCTAATTGGTTATATCTGTATACTAAAAGGTTTCTACATACTTCTTTTGGAGCTACCCCAAGATATACTGGTAAACAATATGCTTCTGTATCCCAATAAGTTGCTCCACCATATTTTTCTCCTGTGAATCCTTTAGGGCCAATGTTTAGCCTTGCATCATCACCATAATATGTTGAAAATAACTGGAATAAGTTATATCTTATTCCTTGTTGGGCAAGTGTATCTCCTTCTATTTTTATATCTGCACTTTCCCATCTTTTATTCCATGCACTGCATTGTTCTTTTAATAACGCTTCATATCCTTTTGAAACTTCTTTATTTAATATATCAGTAGACTTTTTAATGAGTTCATTTTCTTCATAATCTCTAGTAGTAGTTATAGCTATATATTTTTCAATGCTTATATTTTCATCTTTTTTGATATCAAATACTAAAGTGTTTGCACTATAATATTCTTTATTCATATAAGTATTTGATGTAGGTTTCTTACTAGATTTTATATTCATAGCAGCTGCGACTGTAAATACTTCTGTACCAAATACATTCTCTTTAGTTCTTGCTACTACACTACCATTATTTTGTTTAGCATCTGATGATACATTAACCCAGAAAGCTTCTTCATAATTTGAATCTTCATTTTTTACATTAGAATCTAAGTATGGTACAAAACTTATTTCTCCATCAAAGTTTAATGATTTAACTTCGTATTTTATAACACCTAATTCTTTAGTCGCTATACTTAAAAATCTTACGACATTTACTTCAATTTCATTGCCACAAACACCAGCTATAAATTTACGAGTTAATACTCCGTTTTGCATATCAAGTTCTCTATAAAATTCTCTTAAATCTGCTTTTGCTAAGTCAAGTAACTCTCCATTCACATAAATATCTATGCCTATATAATTTATGCTATTTGGAACCTTTCCGAAATAATTAGGATATCCATTTTTCCACCACCCTACACGAGTTTTATCTGGATACCACACGCCACCAATATATGATCCTCTATGACTATCTTTACTGTAACTTTCTTCATAGTTACCTCTCATCCCCATATATCCATTACCTAAACTCATTATTGATTCTGCTAATCTATTTTCTTCAAACTCTATTTTATTTTGTATAATCTTCCATTCATTTATATTTTCAAATAAACGTTTCATAAAATCCCCCTAAAACAATACTTTATCTATATTTTAACAATACCTAACGCATTTGTAGTTTTTTATAATCTCTTCAAAGCTTAATTGACTAGTATTTTCAAATATAAGCTTTGCTTTATTTAAAATCAACTTATCCCCTATTCCAACTGAATACATATTTGCAGTATTTATAGCTTCAATCCCTGCACTTGCATCTTCTATCCCTATACAATTTACATGGTCTACACTTAGTCCATTTGCTGCCATAATAAATATTTCTGGATCTGGCTTACTATTTTTACATTCAGCTGCATCTGCTATAAAATCAAAATAATCATATAGATCTAAATTTTCAAGAACCATTACTGCATTTTTACTTGCAGATGCTAGACCTATTTTTATATTATTATTTTTTATCTCATTTAATAAGTCTTTGATTCCTGGTAGTATATCTTTTGGAGTTACATTTTTTATTAACTCTACATAATACTTATTTTTATCATGTGCCATTTTTTCTTTTTCTTCTATTGTAAAATCATTTTGCTTATTGCCATGTATAAGTATTCTTTCTAAAGATTCCATTCTACTTATACCTTTTAAGCTTTCATTAAATTCTTCGTCAATTTTTATATCAATCTTTTCACCTAGCTCTTTCCAAGCTAAATAATGATAATGAGCTGTGTCTGTTATAACTCCATCTAAATCAAATATAAATGCTTCAATCATAAATTTGCCCCCTATAACAAACTATTTGTAACACTTGCTAAACATAGCTTTATATATTAATTATATTTAGCAAGTTAGGTTTTATTGTATAGAATCATTTATATAAATGATTCTCTTTCTATAAATTCAGTATTTACAATATAATGTCTGTTGTCATCATTTTTTTCTTCCAATGTATTTATAAGTAATTTTGCAGCTTGATATCCTAGCCTATCAGCATTTATATCCACAGATGCTAAAGGTGGTTTTTGATATTCTGCTAATTGAGTGTTATTAAATCCTACTACAGATATATTTTCTATTTTATTAGATTTTAACTCTTTCATAATTCCAAATGCCAAAATGTCATCTGTAGATACTATTGCAGTTAAATCTTTATTTTTTATAATTTCTCTGCATGAATTTTGACCTTCACATTCTTTAAATTCATCCTTATGTGTTACAATACTTTCATCTAATTCTATTCCATTCATTTTAAGAGCTTTTTCATAGCCTTTGTATCTATCCTTTGACATGTTAAGATTCTTGATTGCTCCAACAAAACCGATTCTTCTATGGCCTTTTTGTATAAGTTTATTAACAACTTTATACATTGCTTGGAAATTATTATTATCTACCCATAGTACTTCGTCTGGATATTCAGGTCTTCCTATTACAACAAATGGAAAATTAGCATTTTTTAGGTATTCAACACTTTCATCATTTTCTCTAACTCTTAGCATTATAATTCCGTCTACTAGATGACTCTGTGTCATTTCTTTTATACTTTCCAGCTCTGTTTCTTCATTTTTACTAAATGCGTATGTTATATAATAATTTTTATTTTGTGCATACATACTCATTCCTTTCATAGCATTTATAAAGAAAGGATTTGCTAGTAAATCTTCCACTTCATTTGGAAGTACTACCCCTAGTATTCTTGTTTTATTATTTGCTAAGCTTCTAGCTATAGGATTTGGTTTGTAATTTAATTTTTTTACAGCCTCTTGCACTCTTATTTTAGTTTCGTTACTTATTCTTGGATTATTTGATAACACTCTTGATACCGTAGACGTAGCTACATTTGCTTCTTTTGCCACATCTTTTATTGTAACTTTCATATTTTCCTCCTATACAACAACCCTTCATACATCTAGTTTGTGTACTTTTGATTATTCAACCTTGTATACTATTGCCTCGTATGGTCTTAATTTTATATTATTATTTTCAATTATTTTATCATTATAGTTAGATAATAGAACTTCTAATTCTCTTTCCTGTAAAAACTCCGGTATCTTAAAGTTTACATTATTTTCATAGAAATTCAACACAATTACAATATTTTCATCCTTTAAATTTCTTCTATATGCAAATATATTTTCATTTTCAGGATAAATAAGTTCTACATCTCCATACACTATTGTTTCACTTTCGTGTCTTAAATTAATTAGACTTTTATAATAATGGAAAATAGAGTCTTTATCTTCTAGTGATTTTTTAACATTTATTTGTTTATAATTTAGATTTACATTTATCCAAGGATTTCCTTTTGTAAATCCTGCATTTAAACTATCATCCCACTGCATAGGAGTTCTTGCATTATCTCTTGATGTTGGCATTATTCTTTTTATAACGTCTTCTTTGTCTTCATTTTTTATTTTTTCATTATAATAGTTTAAAGTTTCTACGTCTCTATAGTCATTTATATCTTCAAACCCTACATTAGTCATTCCTATTTCTTCACCTTGATATATATATGGTGTTCCACTGAATGTATGTATTAATGTAGCTAACATTTTTGCAGATTCTACTCTATATTGTTTATCATTACCAAATCTAGATACCATTCTTGGTTGATCATGGTTATTCATAAATAAAGAGTTCCATCCTACATTATGAAGTCCATCATACCACTTCATAAATATGTTTTTTACATCTGTTAACTTGTATGACTTTTTATAGAATTTGTCACTTTGATTGGGTAAGTCCATAAGCTCGAAATGGAATAACATATTAAGCTCATTTCTGTCTTCTCCAACATAAGCTCTAGCATGTTCAGGGCTTACTCCTGGAGTTTCTCCAACCGTCATTATATCATATTTACTGAATACTTCCTCATTCATCTCTTTAAAGTAATCATGAACCTTCGGACCATTTATATAAAGACCTTCTGCTCCATTTTCTGCGATATCTGACATATCAGTATCTTTTGAATATAAGTTACAAACATCCATTCTAAATCCATCTACGCCCTTGTCTAGCCAAAACTTCATCATAGAATAAATATCGTTTCTCATATTTTCATTTTCCCAGTTTAAATCTGGTTGCTTTTTAGTAAATAGATGAAGATAATACTGTTTTGATTCTTCATCATATTGCCAAGCACTTCCACTGAAGAATGATCCCCAGTTGTTTGGTTCTTTTCCATCTTTAGGATCTGCCCACATGTAGTAATTTCTATATGGATTATCCTTAGATTTTCTTGCTTCTACAAACCATTTGTGTTCATCAGAACTATGATTTACTACTAAGTCCATTAATATTTTAATGTTTCTTTGATGAGCTTGATTTAAAAGTTCATCAAAGTCTTGCATAGTCCCAAATTCATCCATTATATCTTCATAATCACTTATATCATATCCATTATCATCATTAGGAGATTTGTATACTGGACTTAACCATATAATGTCTATCCCTAATTCTTTTAAATAATCTAATTTCTCAATTACTCCTTTTATATCTCCGACTCCATCATTATTGCTGTCCATAAAACTTCTTGGATATATTTGATATACTACTCCTTCTTTCCACCAAGTTTTTTTCATATTACTATCCCCCTTGAAGAATTAATTTATTTTATACTTCCTGATGTAACACTCTTTATTATGTGCTTTTGTGCGAAGAAATAGAATACTAATACTGGTATTATAGTAAGTACTAATCCTGCAAGCGCTAAGTCCCATTGCTTTGTATATTGACCAAAGAAGAAGAACATTGAAAGTGGTATAGTTCTTGTTTCTGGTGTATTTATTACTAATGAAGGTAATAAGAAATCATTCCAAATCCAAACTGTGTTAAGTATTGCAACAGTTATAGATATTGGCTTTAAAAGCGGGAATATTATATATCTAAAAGTTTGCCATTTACTACATCCATCTATTAATGCTGCTTCATCTAATTCTTTTGGTATTCCTTTTACAAACCCATGGTATAAGAATATTGCTGAAGCTGATCCAAATCCTATATACATAAATATAATTCCTGGTATATTAAGAAGTTTTAATTTACCCATTATATTTACAAGAGGTAACATTATTGATTGGAAAGTTACTAACATTGAAGATATAAATAAAAATAGTATTATATTAGCTAGTTTAGAATTTGTTCTTTGTAACATCCACGCTGCCATAGATGCAAATACTACTATAAATACTATACTAATTATTGTTATTAACAATGAATTTCCTAAAACTTTTATAAAGTTTAATTGTTCCCAAGAGCTTATATAGTTATCAAAACTAAAGTTTTTTGGAAGAGACAATGTGCTTCCAAATAGCTCTCCTTTAGTTTTGAAAGAGTTTACAATTATTATATAAAATGGTGACAAACATATTAAGGCTAATACTATCCCTAATATGTCTAATGCCCATTTGCTTAATTTATTTTTCATTATGCCTCCACCTCATCTTTCTTAGTTATATAAACTTGAACCAGTGTTATTACTGTAACTAATATAAAGAATATTACTGCCTTTGCTTGTGCTAAATTCATTTTATTATATGAAAATGCAGTTTGATAAATATTAAGTGCAAGCATTTGAGTTGCATTTCCTGGACCTCCATTAGTAAGAGCTAAGTTTTGGTCAAATAATTTAAATGAGTTTGAAAGTGTTAAGAATAAACTTATTGTAAATGCTGGCTTTATCATTGGGAAAGTTATAAGTCTTATTCTTTGTAGAGCTGTTGCTCCATCTATTTTTGCCGCTTCATTTAACTCTGGTGGAACATTTTGAAGACCTGCTATATATATAACCATTACATAACCTGCCATTTGCCAAGCCATTATAATTACCATTCCCCAAAATCCTGTAGTTGCATTTGATAGCCATCCCATCATCCATTCTTGTCCTAGTGCCTGACCTGCAGCATTAAATACATTTACAAATATGAATTGCCATATAAATCCTAAAATTAAACCACCTATTAAGTTAGGCATAAAAAATATTGTTCTAAGTAAGTTGCTTATTTTCGATTCTCTCGTAACTAAAAGTGCTAATCCAAATGCTATAACATTTATACTAATAACTGATACGAAAGTAAATTTAATTGTAAAGAAAAGCGAATTTCTGAATCCTTCATCAGAAAATGTTTTTATATAATTTTCAAACCCTATAAACTCTATATCCGAACCTATTCCATTCCAATTAGTAAATGAATAATATATACCAAGTATTAATGGAATTAATATTACTAATGCAAATGCAAATAAACTAGGTCCTACAAATGCCCAAAATGTTAACCCATGTTTACTATTTCTAATTTTATTTTTGGCGATTTGTTTCTTTTTTTCTAATTGTGCTTCTTTACTTGCCATAAAATTCTCCCCCTTTAACTTTTTGAAAACGAAAACATATTTTAAATTTCAACTTAAGAATATAATTATATTATCCTGCATTTCAATTATAGGAAAGTACATTTGTACTTTCCTATTCACTCATAACATGTCATTTATTTAATACTATTTTCTATCTTCTGACCATGCAGATTTTGCATCCTTAACTAAGTTTTCCCAAGTCATGCTTCCATCTAAATATTTTTGTATATTAGCACCAACTACATTTTCTCCCCATCCACTTGGATATCCCATGAATACCCATGGCATAGTTTTTCCTTCGTTAGAATACTTTAATACAGCTGCTGATAATGGATCTTTTGGTTGTAATTCATCACTTTCATATCCTTTAAATGCTGGTATGAATTTAAAATCTTCTATTATCATTTTCTTACCTTCATCAGAAGTATATAACCAATTTAGGAAATCTTTAGCTGCATCTTTTTCTGCATCAGACTTCTCTTTATTTACAGCCCAATACATTGGAACTCCTACTGGTATACAATCTTCTTTAACTCCCTTAAGTGGCATTGGTAGTATACCTGAATTATCTGCTATATCAGCATTAACACCTTTTATTCCACCATATGCCCAGTTCCCATTTTGAACAATAGCTACTTTACCAGTTGAATATTTTTGTTCAATTTGCATAGCATAGTCAACACTATTTAAAGATGAATTTTTACCATCTGGCTTAAACGCATAGTTAACTTGTAAATCTAATAAATCTTTTAACTCTTTATTATATTTAAATTCTAATTCTTTAGCTTCATAAGCTTTAGTTCCATTTTCAAATTCATTAGATAACGCAGTATTTAATAAATGAAGTCCTGTAAGCCACTTTTCTTTTGCTGGAAGTGCAAATACAGCTTCAAGCCCTAGCTCATCTTTCTTTGAATCTAATGTTTTAACTGCTTTTTCTAAAGCTTCATAACTTGTTATAGATGCCGGGTCTATACCAGCTTTTTCAAATACTTCTTTATTATATATAAAACCATATCCTTCTTGATTAAATGGCATACCGAATGTTCCTTCATCAGTTGTTACTGCACCTAAAGTTCCATCAAATGCCTCTTTAGTCCAAGGTTGATCTGATAAGTCTTCTAATTTAGATGACCAGTCTTTAACATCTTGTGGGCCACCTACATTATATATAGTAGGTTCTTGACCTGATTGGAATTTTGATCTTAGTGCAGCACCATAATCATTTCCTCCTCCTACAGTTTCTACGTTTATGTCTACATTAGGATTTTTTTCCTCATAAACTTCTGCAGCTTTTTCAAGTGCATCTTTTGCTTCTACCTTAAATTGGAATATATCTACCTTTATTTGATCTCCTTCTTTAGCAGTATCTCCTTTACTTGAACTACATCCAACAACACTACTTGCTACTAACATTGTTACTGTTACTAAACTTAAAATTCTTTTTAATCCCATGTTATACCCCTCCTATTTTTCATTCGAGCAATCGTTTGCATTACCTTTGTACTTGAATTATAGCATGGCATTTCCATCCGTGCAACCGCTTTCTGAATCTTTTTTATATTTTATTTTTATAAAATTTATAGCTTATATCAAATTTTAATTTATTTTCTAAATATAAAAATAAAGTTCCTAAACATGTAATAAACACACTACATATTTGTAAGAACTTTATCATCTAATATATATCAAATAATCATTTTATAAAACGCTTATTAAAATTGCTCCTTTTGAAGTATACGTCCCCATAACAGAACCCACATCACTTATTGTAATATCTTCAAATCCATGGTTTTCAAGCATTATTTCCTTAACCTTTAATGCTTTTTGTAAGCAATTAGAATGACCTATGGCTAATACCTTTTTCTCACCTTTAGTTATTCTTGAGCAAACACTTTCAACTACCTTTTTAATACAATTATTATCTCCTCTTGCTTTATCAACTGGTTTAACTAACCCATCTACAACTTGAATTATAATCTTGAAGTTTAAAGCATTTATTAACTTTCCAGCTAGAGGATTTATTCTGCCACCTTTTATAGCATTCTCTAAAGTTTCAAGATAACCAAAGAATACTAGATCATTTTTTATTTTTTCTATTGTCTCTACTATTTCACTTAGAGATTTTCCTTCGTGAGCTAACTGAGCTGCTTTCAAAACTAAAATACCTTGCCCTACAGATCCAGTTTGAGTATCTATAACTGCTATTCTTTTATTTGAATTTTCTTCTAAAAACATGCTCCTTGCAAGTACTGCAGTTGAGTATGTAGCTGATAACTTAGATGATATTGTAAGTACTAATATCTCCTCTTTACCTTCGTAACTCTTAATAAACCTCTCTGGTGAAGGACTAGATGTTTTCGGAAGTTCTTTAGATTCTGCCATTCTCTTGTAAAAAGTATCCTTGTCCATTTCTCCATCTATATATGTTTCTTCCCCAAATGATACATTAAGGCCTACAATTCCAATATTATATTTTTGTACTATATCTTTATTTAAATCACAAGAACTATCTGTTATTATCTTTATTCTACTCATATCTTTCCCTCACTTTATTTATATCCATTTAATTTTTTAATTACTTACAATCTCTATTTTAGTCCGTCAGTCAGTCAGTCGACCGATTCTTATTTTTATTGTACCTTTACTTATTTTAAAAGTCAATAATTAAAAATTCATTCAATTTGATTTAAAATTTTTATTTTAGACTACAAATGAAAGTCATATCTTGGTTGATTGACAATAAATTTTTATAAGTTTATAATTGATTTATTAAAATGGCAGTTATATATAGAAAGGTTGATTTTATGAAACCAAATAATATGAAAGAAAACATTTTATTAACTGCAACAGAGTTAATAAAAAAAAATGGAGTTAAAAATACTAGTTTAGCAGATATTGCAAAAGCTGTGAATATAAGTAAAGGTACTCTTTATTATCATTATTCTTCAAAAGATGATTTAATATCTGATATAGCTAATATGCACTTAGAAATTATTACTAATGCAGTCTTAAAATGCGTACAAAGTATGGATTCTCAAAATTCTAAAGATCAAATGATAAATCTCATATTGGAAAAAATATCCGCTATCGAAGATCGTGGTCGTATACATATGTATATTCTTTGTGAAGCAATAACAGACAATGAATATTTAAAAGAAAAAATTAAATTTAAATATAAAGAATGGCGAAATACACTTAAATCCGAAATTTTAAAAACAGGTACAAAAGATGCTGATGCTCTTTCTTTTTTACTAGTATCTATTGTTGATGGTTTAGTTGTTCAGGGGTTGCTAAAAACTGAAGAAATACCATTTGAAAGTATAGCTAATTTTTTAGTTAATCATTGGTGTTAATTAAATTTTAAAATTATAAAAAAGTCTTCAATTTAAGATTTATAAGGAAGACTTTTTTGAAACACATATACGAAAATTATATTTATCCATAGCTTTAAAATGAATATAATTTCCTATGTGTTATAAAAAAGATTTTACAAACCTAAAAACCTTATTTAAATAGAAGATAAGCTTTTTAAGTTTGTAGAATCTTTAGTAACTTATATATCTAAAACTTTTTCTTATCAGTTTATATAATTGATTTATTTAAACTGATATTTGTCATTATATAAGCTCAAAAGTAAAAATCTTGCATCGCTCATTTTTATACTATGCTCATATATAAGCTTTTCAATATTTTTATCTTTAATTCTATTATTATTAGCTATAAGCTTACTTTCTATTTGATTTCCAATAAGAGATAATTTTATTAATTTATCTAAATTTCCATTACCCTTAAGCACTTTATTTAATTCCTTTAATATTTCTTTACTATTCTTTTTATATTTATCTTTAAGTTCATATATAGAATCACTTATATTATAAGGGAAAAAATATCTATTAATTATTAAGGCTATTAGTATACCTATCATTATAAATATTAATCTGTTTATTGATAAAATATTTATATTGTCAACTAATGATACTGAACTTAATGATATTATAGTCATACTAATTACCTTTTTGTCATATTCTTCAAAATAAAAATAACAGAAAAATGCTATTATCAATATTATAATTTTAGGAATGCTATCGTGTATTGTACTAAATATAACGAAAAATAAAGTTACTCCAATAAGAGTTCCCACAAATCTTTTCTTAGCCTTAACTACGGTATCTTCTTTATAAGGTTGTATTATTACATATATAGTAATTACTATCCATCTTCCATTTTCTATATTAAAAAATTGTACTAAAAACATAGATAAGGATATTGCTAATGCTAATTTTATAGAATATATAAATTTTAAGGAATTTATATTAAAATTCTCTTTCATAGTATTAAATAACTTAAATTCACTCGGAATATTTATTGTTTTATATATTTTGTTTAAAATTTTATCCTTACATTCCTCGGAATTATTTATATTAAGCTTAAATATTTTTAATAAATATATAATCTCATACACAAATATAGGCTTATTTTCTATTTTTTGATACTTATTTATAAAATAATCTATATCCTCATTTATTTTATCTATACCTTTTGTATTTTCATTAAATTCTTTTATATTGTTGATTTGAATTCTTAAATCTTGTAAATAATTATTTTTTATATATTTATCTTCTTTAAACTTAACAATATGGTTTATTACTAAATTTAATCTATCTAAAAATACTGCTACATTAAATTGATTATTTTCTTGTTTTGAATGTATAAATCGTCTATGACTTCTTTCATTTATTAATGTTAATAAATTTCTTATTTTTTTATTTATTTGTATACTTTTGTTTATATCATATCCGCTATTTTGTATATTTTCTATATGGTTTTGTAAGTCATTTACTATATCTGTTATTATTAGGCTAGATTCTTTTTTAAATTTATTTCTATTAAATATTATTTGACCTACTATTATAATAAGTATACTTAAACTAAGAGCTAATAAACGATTAGGTAATTCATTAAGATTTACAGGCATTGCCCACATGAATATATATGACATTAAAAATATATACGATGTAGGCATTCTAAAATCATTCATATATATATATGTAGTTATAAAGATAGTTGAAAAATTTATTAGAATTCCTGTCCAAATATTTATAATTGATATATACGATAATATCCCTAATAGAACATTTAATATTAAAAATGTAGCCGTTCTATATAAAAGTGTTGCTGTTAAATCTCTCATTAAAAATGAAACAGCTCCCATTGCCATTATCATTCCAACTAACATATTGTTCATTCCAAATACTTTTGCATAAGTCATTTGTGTTGTTGCTATAAATAAAGCTTTCAACAAAGATTCTTTTACTATTTTTTTGTCCATATAAACACCTACTTATTTTAATTCATATAATCATATTTCTATTGTACTTTCATCTATATACTTAAAATCACTTCTCATTTCTTTTAAATCTTTCATAAGCTTTATTAAGGTTAAATCTTTTTGTTTTGCTTCTATCATAACATCAAAATCTCTATTTACTGTTTCCTTTGCTAAATCTAAAAACCTTGCAAAATTTTGTGCATCTATATAATCTGCATGTTTTCTATCCTTCTCAAATTCCCTTGGACTAGAAAAGTGAATTTTAGGAACTAGATTTTCTTTATTCCAAGTATTAAATATATCTGGCATTAAATCTCTTAAACATTCACCATCATTTTTGCAATCATGATGATGAGCATCTAAAACCATTGGAAGCTTTGTAGTCTTACAAATTTCTAATACATCTTTAGCAGTAAAACTCTTATCATCATTTTCAAGAATTAATCTATTTCTTATTCTTTTAGGAAATTTTTCTAAATTTACTATAAACCTTTCTATAGCTTCATCCTTACCACCTTTAGCTCCACCTATATGTATTACCATTTTTCCATCTTCATAGTTTATATCCTCAAATAAATCAACTTGCATATTTAAGGTTTTCATAGTGTTTAAAACTACATTTTCTTTATCACTATTTATTACATTAAACTGATCTGGATGAGTATCTACTCTCATATTGCTTTCTTTTATTATTTTGCCTATATACTTAAAATCATCCTTAAAGTATTTTCTATAATCCCACATTACTTGTGGGTGCGTTGCTAATGGTATTAAATTTGATGTTATTCTATAAAAATGTAAGTCATTTTCAATATTATAATTTAATATTTCTTCTAATGCTTTTATATTTGAATATGTTATTTGTTTTAATTTTTTTAGTTTTTCTTCTTCATTATTAATCTTTGAGTATCTTGCAAAAGTCAAAGTGCTTGATGAAGTTACCTTAGATAAATTTAGTGCTATAGCTACGTATCCTAGTCTTATTCTCATTTAAGTTTCTCCTTAATATTATATCTGCTCTTATTTTTACTATTTTTAAGATTTACTATTCTTTAATAATGTTATCTATAATATTTCCAACACATTTAAATATACTTTTATTTTTATTTCCATAATATTTAATATTATTTTTTCATATATATGAACATGCTTATTTTTAAGTATTTACTTTGACTTACAGGAGATAAAATTATGAATAAAACTTTGAAAAGAAAAAAGCTAATAATAAATGCATTGATTTTAACTTTAACTACAGTTACACTTGGGTTTATAAATACTTCATTTAGAGTATACTTATCTAACAAAATCGGTGCTGAAGGTATGGGGCTATATCAATTGATTATGAGTATATACATAATGACCTCTACTTTTGCAATCTCTGGTATTAGGGTAACTACCACTCGTCTAATTGCAGAAGAGCTAGGTAAGGGTAACATACAAAAAATAAGAAGTATAATGAAAAAAGCATTTATATATAGCTTGTTTTTTAGTGCTTTAACTGCTTTGCTATTATATAAAGGTGCTGAATTTATTAGTATTGTATGGCTAGAAGATAAAAGGGCTATAATTCCTCTTAAAATATTATCTTGTAGTTTACCTTTTGTTGGTATGGGAGCTTGTTTTCATGGATATTTCTATGGTATGAGAAAAGTTATAAAAAGTATTACATCTGATATAATAGAAGTTTCTACTTTAATGATAATTATAGCTTCATTTTTAAGTATTTATTTACCTAAAGGATTAGATTATACTTGTGCTTTAATTTCAGTGGGTATATCTCTTGCTGTTATTGCCTCAACAGTATATTGCTATATATTGTACATATTTGAAAAGAAACATCCTTATAAAAATACATATACTAAAAATTCTACTTGTTCATTAGGTGCTGTTTCAAAAATAGCATTTCCTATAGCTTGTAGCGCTTATATTCAAACAGGACTTAAAACTATAGAAGATATACTTATACCTGATGCACTTAGAAGATTTGGTTCTTCTACTTCTGTATCTTTGTCTACCTTTGGTATGATTAAAGGTATGGTTTTACCTATACTATATTTTCCAGCAATATTTTTAGCTTCATTTTCAACTCTTATTATCCCAGAAATAGCTGAAGCAAAAGCTCTTAACCAACATAGAAGAGTAAATAATATCATTTCAAGAGTTTTTAAATTCACTTTGTTAATAGCCATCTTTGCATCAGGATTATTTATAATATTTTATAAGGAATTAGGGTTAACTATATATCATGATACTGAAGCAGGATTTATGATGAGAATACTTGCTCCACTTATACCTTTTATGTATTTAGATAGAGTTGTAGATGGAAGTTTAAATGCCCTTGACCAGCAAATGAGTACTTTAAAGTACAACTTAATTGACATGGGTGTAAGAATATTTTTAATTTTATTTTTAATACCTAAGACTGGTGTTAATGGATTTATTATAGTCTTATTTACTGGTACTTTGTTGAATTCTCTTCTTAGTATAAATAAACTATTAAAAGTGACTAAATTAGAATTTCTTTTAGGAGATTGGGTAATAAAACCTGCTCTTTGTGTAACCTTATCTAGTTATGCTATTAGATTATCTTTCGATTATCTTGGAATTACTACAATGATTGTACTTCAAGTTATTTTAGTTATTCTATTGTATTTTGTTTTCTTAATTATTTTTCAATGTATACAAAAAAATGATATAATGTGGTTTTTAGATTCATTTAAAAACGATATTAAACCTGATAAAATAAGTGATTTAGGAATATCTAAACGCTTTTAGTGTTATATAAAAAAGTCTTCAATTGAAGATTTATAAGGAATACTTTTTTGAAGCACATATACGAAAATTATATTTATCCACAGTTTTAAAATGAATATAATTCCCTATGTGCTATAAAAAATACTATGGATTATGACATCCATAGTATTTTTTATGCTATTTATTAGTTTATACTTTCTAAAAACTCTACTATATTTTTATATGTTATCTCCATTTGTTCTTCGCTAGTTATTAAAGCTTCATTATCTCCTTTTTGAAGCCCATAATCTCCAAATTGAGAATGATTTGCTCCTTCTATCTCTACATAAGTTGTATCCTCAGGTAGCTTTTCTCTTGATTCAATAAGTTGTTTAAAGTTTACTACACCATCTTTACTTCCCCATATTGATAATACGTTTTTTACCATATTTTTTAAATTATCATTATTAGGATATGATGCTAGCAGTACAACTCCATCCACCATATTATTTTCAGTTGCAAACTTAGAAGCTACTACACCACCTAATGAGTGTCCACCTACAGCCCAATGAGTTATATCACTATAATCTTTTATAGCTTTTTCAGCTTTATTTTGACCAAGTAGCGCTATATTAAAAGGCATATCAAGTATTATGACTTCATATCCTTTTGCAGCTATAGCCCTACAAAATGGTGCATATGCTTCAGGTTCTACCTTAGCTCCTGGATATAGTATAAAACCTTTTGTTGGCTCTACATTTTTTGGTGTAAACGATATGTAATCATCAATTTTCACTTCGATATCTTCATCACTGACTAAAGCAGCTTTTGATCTATCTTGTGGTGAATATGATTTACTTAACCATATACCACTTCCCATTATAACTATTCCTATTGATATAACTATTCCTATGAATAAATTTCTTTTTATATTAGACTCTTTATTATTTTTGTTATCAATTTCTTCTACTTCATCATCAACAAATAAAGGCCTTTGAAGTTCCATGGTTATACTGAAAGTATCATCTATTCTTTGCTCTTTTTCATCTATTCCTTCACTCATATTATACCTCCAACATTTTAAATACTATTCTAGTTTATCATATATGAGGTGACTTTTCACTAAATTAAATATTTTAAATCTTCAATTTTTCTTCATAATTTTACATTCTATCTCCTATGCAACAACTTCCTATAATTTATAGTTTTTATAACCTCATTTATATTTTTCTCTCCTTTGCCTATAGTAATATAGGGTGTTATACTTATTTTCACTAATTGGTTCACTTCAAAAAAATGCATACCCTTCTTCTATGTAATGATATTTTATTTCTTAATTATCATCATTATTTTGAAGAGTACACACTTTATTTTATAAACCCTTTATTCTATTATCGGTTTGCTTGTTTTGAATTTTTTACTACATTAAATTGTCTTCTGATAAAGAATATTTCCATTGTTATTGCAACACAACTAATTAGCCTTATTATCATATCTGTAGTGCTTATTGCGTAATTAAAGAAATACGTAATTAATGCTAAATCTATAACTATCATTATTATATTCATTATTTTTGTCATACTATCCTCCTGCTATGCTTATAATGTCTAATTATAACATGAATTTGATTTCATTTAACTTACCTTTTGTTACTTTTTAAATAAAAAAGTGAAAGCTTCAGGAATTATTATTCCATAACTTTCACTTTCTATAAATTGATAATTTAATATATTGAGTTAATTTATGAATTATTCTACAGTTATTGCATCTACTGGACATGATTCACGAGCATCTACTGCTGATTCTTCTAAACCTGAACTTATTTCATTCTTCATAGCTACTGCTAGTCCATCATTATCCATTTCAAATACTTCTGGGCATACTCCTGTACATGCTCCACATCCTATACAAACGTCTTTATCTACAAATGCTTTCATTTTTACGTCCTCCGTTTTTTATCTTTTATTTTAACTGCTTATGCAGTGTATTATATATTTACCCAAAATTTACGTGGGCCAAACATTTTTTTATGAACTTATTGTGCTGGCACTTCTAAACATGATGCTAAATCTTTTTCTGGTGTACTTATAGGTTTTATATTAAATGTATCAACTAAATATTGAAGTACATTTGGACTTATAAATGCTGGTAAAGTCGGTCCTAGATATATTCCTTTTATACCTAATGATAATAATGCTAATAAATCAGCCACAGCTTTTTGTTCATACCAAGATAGTATTATAGAAAGTGGTAAGCTATTTACATCTGTATCAAATGCATCAGCTAAAGCTAGAGCTATTCTTACTGCTGAGTATGCATCATTACATTGACCTACATCTAATAATCTTGGAAGTCCTGCTACTTCTCCAAATTCTAATTTATTGAATCTATATTTACCACATGCTAACGTAAGTATTATACAATCTTTAGGTACTTGCTGAGCAAACTCAGTAAAATAATTTCTTCCTGCTCTTGCTCCATCACATCCACCTATTAAGAAGAAGTGTTTTAACTTACCAGATTTAACTGCATCTATTATAGCTGGTGCATTGCTTAAAGTAGCATTGTGACCAAATCCAACTAATATTTCGTGAGGTTCTTGATCTTCTGTAAATCCACCAAGTTCTAGAGCTTTATTTATTATTTCACTAAAGTCTTTTTGTCCATCTGCATTTTTACCTATATACTTAACTCCATCCCATCCTACTACACTTGTTGTAAATATTCTATCTTTATATGAATCTCTAGGTTTCATAAGACAGTTAGTAGTCATAAGTATACATCCTGGTATATTATCAAATTCTTTTTGTTGGTCCTGCCATGCACCACCAAAGTTTCCTACTAAATGAGGATATTTATTAAGTTCTGGATATCCATGACAAGGTATCATCTCTCCATGAGTATATATGTTAATTCCCTTACCTTCTGTTTGTTTAAGTAACATATCTAAATCTTTTAGATCATGTCCTGAAACTACTATGAATGGTCCTTTTTTAACATTAACATTTACTTTATGAGGAGCTGGATTTTTATAAATTGTAGTATTTGCTTCGTCTAATTTTTGCATAATAGCTACACTCATGTCCCCAGTTCTTATAGTCCATGTTATTAAGTCTTCAAGTGATAGTTTATCATCTGTAGTAGCAGCTAATGCTCTAAAGTAAAATTCATCGACTTGATCATTATAGTATCCTAGTTCTCTTGCTTGATGTCCATATGCACTTATACCTTTTAGTCCATATATTATAGTTTGTCTTAAAGAACGTATATCTGCATCTAAGTTTTGATCGTACATTATCCCTGCAAATTTAGCATCTTCTAGCATTTGATTTCTAGCATCACTTAAGTTATATGTAGCTTGCTCACAACAATCTTTACAATTTGTTGCTTTACTTCTTAACGATTGCTTTATTTCTTGAGATTGTCTAAGCATTTTTTCATGAGCATCACCATCGAAGTTAACATTCGTTAAAGTTGTAAATAGACTATTTTCAACAAAGCTAACTATTTCTTTATCTATCTTTTCGCCTTTTTCCATTAGCTCTCTTGCATAACAGCTTATACCTTTTAATTGGTATATAAGTAAATCTTGAAGTCCTGCTATTTCTGGTGTTTTTCCACAAACGCCTATTTTAGTACAGCCCTTGCCTCCTGCTGTTTGTTCACATTGGTAACAAAACATTGCATTATCCATTTCAACTACCTCCTTTTATTAAACTACTTTATCTATTATTTCCAATTTTGCTATAAATATATTCCTATAATGCTACATAAAAAAAATAAAGGTATAGTGAAATGATTGAAATTTCACTATACCTTTATTTTTTTTATTATAAATTCATATTAGAATTCAGCATTCTTAGGAGTTCTTGGGAATGGTATTACGTCTCTTATATTAGACATACCTGTCATATACATTAGTATTCTTTCAAATCCTAATCCAAATCCTGAGTGAGTAGCTGTTCCGAACTTTCTAAGTTCTAAGTACCACCAGTAATCTTCCTTATTTAATCCCATTTCTTCTATTCTTCCTAATAACTTGTCTTCTCTTTCTTCTCTTTGAGAACCACCAACTATTTCTCCTACTCCAGGAACTAATAAGTCCATAGCTCTAACAGTTTTTCCATCTTCATTCATTCTCATGTAGAATGCTTTTATATCTTTTGGATAATCAGTAACAAATACTGGTGCTTTGAATATTTGCTCTGTTAAGTATCTTTCGTGCTCTGTTTGAAGATCATCTCCCCACTTAACTGGGTATTCAAACTTATGTCCTGATTCTATTAACATCTCAACTGCTTTAGTGTAAGGAAGTCTTGTGAACTCAGAGTTTACTACATTGTTTAATCTATCTAATAATCCTTTATCAACAAAGCTATTAAAGAATTCCATTTCTTCTGGAGCATTTTCCATTACGTAGTTTATAACGTATTTTATCATGTCTTCAGCTAATTCCATGTTATCTTCTAAGTCAGCGAAACAGATTTCAGGCTCTATCATCCAGAATTCTGACGCATGTCTTTGTGTAAATGAGTTTTCTGCTCTGAAAGTTGGTCCAAATGTGTAAACATTTCTAAATGCAAGAGCCATTATCTCTGCGTTTAATTGACCACTAACTGTTAAGTTAGCTTCTTTTCCGAAGAAATCTTTAGTGTAATCTATTTTTCCTTCTTCAGTTTTAGAAATGTTATCTAAATCCATAGTAGTTATTCTAAACATTTCTCCTGCACCTTCACAGTCACTTCCTGTTATGATTGGAGAATGTGCATATACGAAGTTTCTTTCTTGGAAGAACTTATGTATAGCAAATGCTGCTAAGCTTCTTACTCTAAATACTGCAGAGAAAGTATTACTTCTTGGTCTTAAATGAGCTATTGTTCTTAGGTACTCTAAAGTATGTCTTTTCTTTTGTAGTGGATATGAATTATCTGATTCACCCTCTACAGTTATCTTTGTTGCATGTATTTCTACAGGTTGCTTAGCACCTTCTGTAGCTACCAATTCACCTTCTATTAATACTGATGAACTTATTGGAAGCTTTGATATTTCTTTAAAATTTTCTATATTATCTTCCGATAATACTATCTGCATATTCTTAAAGAAACTTCCATCATTCAATTCTATGAACCCAAAGTTCTTAGAAGTTCTTGATGTTCTTATCCATCCAGCTACAGCTATATTTTTTCCAACGTACTCTTCTTTACTTCTGTACAATTCTTTTACTGTTATAAATTCTTTTTGCATTTTACTTTCCTCCATATTTATTCATATTTATTTTATGTATTATTAACTTTTTAAAACGATATATATTAGCATTAAATCATACTTCCCAATACATATTTTCTTATATTAAAATCTGCATTAAAAAAAGTCCTCCATCCCAGTATAAAGGGACGAAAGACTGTTGCTCTCGCGGTACCACCCTAATTGTCAAAATTGACCTCTTAGTTAAGCTATGCTTATAGTCTGTAACGGGACTTACCGTCTAAGCCTACTTTCTTAAAAAGATTTCGGTTAGAGACTCCGAGATGTTCTTCAATATAAACTTCGTACTGAGCTTTCACCATCCTCAATTCGCTAAAACTACCTTTTATATTTACTCTTCTCTTCACTGTCTTTATTTTAATATTTTTTCGATTATTTAACAAGATTATACCAACTTATAAAATTTAAGTCAATGTTTTATTTTTCTTATAATAATTAATAGTTGTTAAATTTTAATAATTTACACTATTTTTAATATTTAATAAAACTCTACATTATCTATTTATAGTTTTATTTTTACTATTATTGCTTAATTTTCTAAATTTATTAATAATAATAAGATGAGGTGTTTTATTTAAAATATTTATAACGGTACATAATGAGTAAAAAATGGAGGCATGTTTATACCTCCATTCTTATACTTTTATCTATAATCTACTTCCATTATCAACCCAATCTTTAGCTTCTTCAACGTTACTTAATGATGGTATTGATACTTTACTTTCTGCTTTTAGCTTATCTACATCTGCCCAAGCAGCTGTTTGTGCATTATTTGTTGGTCTATATTTCTTTAGTCTTTGGTTATTAGCACCACTTAATGCTTTAGATTTTTTATTTTGCAAAATTATCACCTCTTTTTTTCTTTTGTATTAGTTTTAACCATTATTTTTTATAAAATACATATTATTAAAGGCTAGTCGACATTTGTATAAAAGTATCTCTTAAATTTAAAATTCCATATCCTTGATATGTATTTGGATACTGATATATTTCTTCTCTCCTTGCACCTAACATTAAATATGTCTTTAGCACTTGAGTGTACATAGTACTTTCAGGATATACACCTTGTTGACTTATAAATTCAATAATAAGTGCTAATGCTCCACTTGTGATTGAACTACTAACTCCTGTACCTGTGCCCGTATTATAGCTTTGATTTTTATATGTTGATATTATATCTACACCGGGTGCTACTATATCAGGCTTTATATGACCTGCTCTTATAGATCCTTTTGAAGAGCCAATCCACATACTTTGAGTTTTATCATTATATGCACCTACTGTTATTACATTTTCTATATTTCCATAAAAAGTTATTGTCGCGGAAGAAGTTGGATTTAAAAATCTAGTTCTATTTGAAATTAAGCTTTTATTTGGCAAATAAACGTCATATTGCCCACTTACTATATATTCAGGATTTAATCGTAATGTCCAAATTCCTGGCTTTATATCATATAGGTCTATAAAAAATTTTTCACTACCCAACTCAAACCATGGATATACGTATTGAATCTCATATGCTGTATCTTCCAAATTAAACTTACCGAAGTATGAGTAGTTATCTGGAGCATATATAATATTATCTATTATTTCACCTGATGGTGATATTAATTGAGCAGCTATTTTATCTGGTCCATGTACAGTTAAATAAATTTCTAGATTGAGCTGATCTCCTACTTGAATTATTATATCCTGTGATTCATTAACATTTTTTATACTTCCTTCATAATGAATATCTGTATTACCCTCATTACCTGCTCCACTTACTAATATTACTCCCGATTTAGTCAAAAAATCAAACGAATCCAATAATGAAACTATAGGTTCTCCACTAGGTGTAACAGCTACTGTTATGTTTATTACTACATATTTTCCATATTTAGATATAACATCTTCTATATATTTTATAGCGGCTAAAAAATCTGATAATTGATAATTTATTTTTCCATAATCATATCTATCTTTATATTCTCTAAGTTTTACAATTAATAATTCGCTATCTATTGCGACTCCTCTATACCTTGAATTTAAATTCCCCTTCCCTGAACATATTCCTGCTGCTATAGTTCCTGTTCCTATCTTATCTTCGCTTAAAGTACTATCATTTTCTTTTATAGCTTTGTTTATATCGTCTTTAGTAAGTTCACTTCCAAATAAACAGCCTTCTGGTGGATTACCATTTACACTTTCTTGATCCCATATAGATATTATCTTTGTTGTTCCATCTGCATTTATAAAATCTGGGTGCAGATAGTCTATACCTGAATCTATAATTGCAATTACTACATTTTTTCCACTAACATCAACATATGGATTTTTATATATAAAGTCTGTTCCTGATGCATCTGTTACTGTTTCTCCAGTTTCAAGATTATTAGTTATTTCAATTAATGAACTCATTGGACTAGACCTTTGCCACCATCCTATAATATCTATTTTATTTAGTATACTTTCATCAAAATCTTCAGCTAGGTATAAAGCTGCAATATCATTATTTAATATAATGTATCTATTAATATTATTTTCCTTTAATGTATTTTTTAATTCTTCTATGCTACTTTGATATATTATAAGGTAAGATTTTTCCATATTTTTAAATCCCCCTTTTATCTTAATTGATTAAACATACCTCTTATATCTAGTATTCCATATCCATATGCTGTATTTGGATATGTAACATTAGTTTGTTTTTTAGTACCTGCTTCAATATACGTTCTTATTTGTTGAACAAATGTTCTATTGGGATATTTGTTCTCAACTAAAGCATATTGTAAAAAAAGAGAAACTGCTCCTGATGTATGTGCTGCTGCTACCGATGTTCCTGTTATAGTTGCATATTTATTTCCAGGATAAGGTGCTATTATATCTACTCCTGGCGCAACTATCTCTGGTTTTAATAAGTTATCTATAGTTGGGCCTCTTGATGATGAAGGCCACATACTTTCATTTTTAGTATCATATGCTCCTACTGTAATTACATCATCGAAAGTTCCTGGATAATTTATAGTATATAAAGGGTCTGGTTTTGAAAACTTAGTTCCTGGATTTAAAAATACTCTATTTGGTAAATATGCATGATATATTCCACTTGTTATATATTCACCAATTAGTCTTATTTTCCAAATTCCTTTTTTTACATTTCTTAAATTCACGAGAGTTTCTTGTTGACCAGAAGATATCGATGGATATACATATCTTATTAAATAATCAGTTCCTTCCAAATCAAATATACCTGAAATATAATTAAAATTGGCTACCTGTAATATTTTACTTGTTTCTCCTGTAGGAGTTACGATAATAACACTCATTTTATCTGGTTTATTTGTTAATATTTGTATTTCTAATTCCTCTTCATCTTCCAATAATTCTATATCTATATCTTTACTATTTCCTACAAATTCAATTTTACCTGATGCATGAGTTTGAGTATTACCTTCATTACCTGCTGAGGACACCATAGTTATTCCTCTTTGAAAAAACGATTTTTCTTCTACCGTTCTAGAATTTATTCCAACCAAGCGATTTGATCCTACTGATGTATTTATTACTATTGGTATTTTAAGGATCCTCGCTTTTTCAAATAGATATTGCACTGATGCAAATAACATTGCATTATTATAAAAGCCATTGATTTTTTTCATTTTTATAACTATTAATTGTGCGTCTTCTGCTACTCCTGCATATTCTTTGTTTATGCTTCCAAGCCCCGCGCATATTCCACTTAGCATTGTTCCTTGACCTTCTTCATCTATTGATAAGCTTGGGTCATTATTTTGAATTGCATTATTTATATCTTCTCTAGTGTATTCTGTTCCAATTGCAAATCCTTTTGGAGGATTCCCCTCTTTTGTCTGATCCCATAAATATAATATTTTAGATGTTCGATCTGGGTATATAAAATCTTCATGTAAATAATCTATCCCTGAATCTGCAATACCTATTATTACACCTTTACCTGTTACAGATATATTTGGATTATTTTTAAAAAAATTAGCACCTATATCTTCTGTTGCAACAACGCCTTCTGATGTTCCTTGACTTATTTTTGCTAATAATGCCATTCTCGCCCAAGGCTCTGAACTTTCTACTGACTTTAAGCTTAAAATATCTTTCGCCTTCTGTAAATTTGCTTGATTTAGAATTTGTGGATTTATAAATATTATTCCAAAATTATCAGCTATTTTGTAATATCTATAGGATGTATTTAATTTTTTAAATTCTTCTTCAAATTGTGGACCATGAATTATATTAAATGCTGGTACTAGATTTTCTATACCATTATCTAATTGTCTTTTGGCAATTTTTCTCGATAATTTATTTTCTTTATAATCATATTTTTCTTTTATTACTTTACTTGCATTTCCTTGAATTTTTACTGTTAGCTTATTATCTGATTTTGAAAACCTTATATCTTTTGAGGTCTCTTCTGCATTCTTTAAGTATATATCTATATTTCCAGTAACTACACTAGTAGATTCAAATACCAGTTTCCATATCCCATGGCTTATTGATGTTTTAGAACTCATTTGTATACTTACTCTGTTTGTTAAAGTGTATGGAGCTACTGGATAGAAATATCCTTTTATTTTAGTTTTTCCTATAATATTTTTTATTTTTCCTGATGTTAATGAAATTGGCTTTGTTTGTGCATTAGATGGATTTACTAAATAAACACTAAAATCATCTACAAAATCTGTATATATATTTATATTTAATAATTTTTCATCTTCACCCACTATAAATTCTATCTCTGCTTTTTCATCTTTGCTTTTTTCTAATTTTAGTATTTCTCCATTATATTTCACTATTACTTCATACACTATGCTAAACACCTCACTATAAAATCAACTCTTTTTTCGATTTTAAGTATCATCATGAAACTGTTAATTCTGATTATTATAATATATATGTATATATGTTCTAAAAAATAATCTACATTAGCTAAATCAATCAAACTACAATAAAATAAATAACTTCAAGAGTCACGATATAGTGAAAGTATAAAAGCTTAATCATTAAATTAAATCAATAATCTAAAATAACCATACCCTCTATTGTAAGGGCATGGTTATCTATTATAATAAATTCTTTTTTATTCCTTTATTTAATATATTTTCATAATCTATAAAATCATATATATCTTTTTTAAATACTTCAGAAAACTGATTAAGCTCTTCTAACGATAATTCCTCTATAGATTTTTTGTTATCTTCACAATAAATTACAATGCTTCCTACAATACCATGTGCGTCTCTAAATGCAACTTTATTATTAACTAAATAATCTGCAACTTCAGTAGCATTTAAAAATCCATGTTTTACTGCTTTTTTCATATTTTCTTCATTTACTTTAATAGTAGATATCATTTTTTCCATAACTGAAATACACATTTGTATTGTATTTACACTATCAAAAAATCCTTCTTTATCCTCTTGCATATCTTTATTATAAGCTAACGGCAAGCCTTTCATAACAGTTAGTAATCCAAAAAGATTTCCATATACTCTTCCTGTCTTACCTCTAATTAATTCTGCGCCATCAGGATTTTTCTTTTGTGGCATTATACTACTTCCTGTTGTATATAAATCATCAATTTCTACAAACTTAAATTCTTGGCTACTCCATAAAACTAACTCTTCACTTAATCTACTTAAATGCATCATTATTATAGAAAAGTCACTCATAAGTTCTAATAAATAATCTCTATCACTTACTCCATCCATATAATTTTCTACAATTCTTTTAAATCCTAATTTTTCTTGAGTTATATTTCTATCTATATTGTGAGTTGTTCCTGCTAAAGCCCCACATCCTAATGGACACTCGTCTAATATCTCTAGTGCATTTTTTAATCTCTTTTCATCTCTATCAAACATACTATAATATGCCATTAAATGATGTTTGAACGTTACAACTTGTGCTCTTTGAAGATGAGTATACCCTGGCATAATTACAGAGTTTTTATATGCAACTTCTTTTATAGTATTTTTAAAATCAGAAATTAAATCTATTAAATTAATAGTTTCTTCTTTTGCATATAATCTCATATCTGTTGCAACTTGGTCGTTTCTGCTACGAGCTGTATGAAGCTTTTTTCCTACATCTCCAATTCTTTTTATTAAATTTATCTCTATGAAGCTATGTATATCCTCATAATTACCTTCAAGAAGTAGTTTGCCATTACATATATCTTCATGTATGCTAACTAATCCATCTGTTATAGCTGTTCCCTCTTCTTCAGTTAATAAGTTACAATGTATTTGCATATATACATGCGCTATACTACCTTCAATATCTTTTTTATATAAAACTTTGTCGTAGTCAAAAGATTTGTTAAATTCCTCCATAAGTTTATTTTCTTCTTTTCTAAAACGTCCACCCCATAATTTCATTTTCTTTCACCTCTCGTAATGTATTTTTTGTTTCACATAGCTATGATTACCAATAATATTAGTTATAAACTTATCGTTTCTAATATTTTTCTTACTTATTTCATTTATTTCTGTATTAAAAAAGCCTCTTGGTCTAAAAGACCAAGAGACGAAATACCTTCCGTGTTACCACTCTTATTGATAAATTAAATACAAATAGATTATGATATACGCATTTATTTCTGTATTAAAAAAGTCCCTTGGTTATAAAAACCAAGAGACGAAATTTTCCGCGTTACCACTCTAATTAATAAGTTAAACTTATCCACTCTATTCTCTTAAGGCGAGACTTACCTAATACCATACTATCATTTCAAGTATCATTCTCCAAAGCTCTCTTCAATATAAATATTGTTACTAGGCTCACACCAACCCTAGCTCGCTGAAACTTAAATCATATTTACTCTCTTTTTCGTTGAATTTGTTTGTATTTTATTTTACATATGATTATATAAGCACTTTACTAAATAGTCAATATATTTTTATTTATTTTATCTTTTTTAAATTACTTATAAATATTTCGAAAAAATAAAGATACAATGAAATTTTAATAGTTTTACTATATCTTTATTTTAAAATCTATATTACCTATTTATATTTTTCCTACTTATTGTTTAATTTTTTTAAATATATTAATAATCATAATAGGAGGTGTTTTATATGAAATATTTGTTAGTCTTTCTTATTATTCTCTCATTTATAGCCCCATCTGCACAAAGTGATAAATCATTTTCTGATGTTTTTAAAGATGGATTTTATAATTATATAACTTGCTTAGATAATTCTTTAAATTACTTAGTTGAAAATGTGCCTACTTTTTCTAATCTAGCGCAAATTCCTTATGAAAAAACTTACAAAAAAGTTATGAATGATAGGCATCTTGTAAAACATTTAGTTGCATCTGGAGAAACCTTAGATGATATTATTAAACGTTACAATTCTGATATTGATGATATAGAAAACTTTAGAAAAGTTGTTTATAAAGAAAATGATGGAATTGTATCTAAAGAATATCAAGTTCAATCTGGTGAATATATAACTATACCTAGTGAATAAAAAACGAAGGCACAAATATACCTTCATTTTTTATAAAATACACATTATTCGATAATATTTGCAATTTGCCTTATAGTTTCTTGTAAATCTAAGATTCCAT